>SYFI01000147.1 GCA_005800465.1 Actinomycetota bacterium
AGCTAGAGGCGCTGCGGGTTGCCGCGCTCGAGCACGTGCGCCAGTACGGCGACCCCGTGCTACGAACACCTGCTGAGCGCGTCGAGGTATTTGACGAGGCCCTCATCGCTGAGGTGCATGAGATGGCGCGCATCATGGAGGATGGCCGGGGGGTGGGGCTTGCGGCGCCGCAACTCGGGCGCCTGCGACGGCTCATCACCGTCGCGCCATTCGATGACGGCGCCGCACATGCATTCGTGAACCCCGAAATCATTGAGCACTCCGATGAAACCGGTGTGGACACCGAGGGGTGCCTCTCGATCGGCGAGGTGAACGTCGAGGTGGAGCGCTATGCCTGGATCCGTGTGCGGGCGCAGGATCTCAACGGCACGCAGTTTGAGGCCGTGATCGAAGACTTCGCGGCACGGGTTGTGCAGCACGAGATCGATCATCTCGACGGCATCCTCATTCTCGACCGGGCCTCGTCAGAAGATCGCCGCGCTGCTCTCGCCGAATTGCGCGACTCGCTTCTGCCGAGCACGTAGGGCCGGGCCATGCGGGTGATCTTTGCGGGCAGCCCCGAGCCTGCCGTGCCCGTCCTGCGTGCACTTGTGGCGTCGCACCACGAGGTGGTGCTGGTGGTCACGCGTGAGGACCGCCCGAGGGGTAGATCGAAGACGCCGGTCTCTACGCCTGTCGGCGCGGTGGCATACGAATTGGGCATCCCCACCCTCAAGCCGTCATCCATCAATACACCCGAGTCACTCCAGGTGCTGCGTGATGCCGATGCGGGCGCGTTGGCCGTCGCCGCATTCGGCCAGATCCTCCGTGATGACGTTCTCAGCGGGTGGCCGTGCATCAACGTGCACTACTCGCTGCTTCCCGCCTACCGCGGGGCGGCTCCCGTGGAGCGGGCACTCATGGACTGTGCAGATCGCATGGGCACCACGATCATGCAGATGGACGCGGGGCTCGATACCGGTCCAATTATCGAGTCCGTCGTGCTTGAGGTGTCCGAAGACGACGACGCAGGTTCGGTGCTGCAGAAGATGGCTGAGGCATCGGGACCCGCGCTCGTGCGCGCGCTTGATGCGGTTGACGCCGGCACGCTGGTGGCCATGCCGCAGACGGATGAGGGGTCATCGGTGGCGTCCAAGATCACCGATGCAGACCGGCCGATTGACCCCTCCCGGCCCGCCCGCGAATTGGTGGGCCAGGTGCGCGCCCTCTCCCCGCATATCGGTGCGGTGTTGCACATTGATGGACAGCCGTTCAAGGTGTGGCGTACACGGGAGTGGGAATCACCCACGCCCGCCGGGCTGACGGCCCATTCCGGTGCACTGCTGCTCGGAACTGCCACCAACGGCCTGCAGATCCTCGGCATCCAGCCGCCCGGCAAGGGCCGCATGCCAATCGACGCCTTCCTGAGGGGGTACCGCGGTGAGCTCGACCTCACGTCCCCGTAAGGGTGAGCCCGGAATGGGCGGTGCCGCTCCGGCCCGCCGCGTGGCGCTGCGCGTGCTGCGCCGGGTGGATGACGGCGCCTACGCCGACCGCGCATTCACGGCCGAGGCCAACCGGTTCGAGCTGGAGCCGCGCGACCGCCAGCAGGCCCAGCGTCTTGTGTTCGGCACGGTGCAGATGCGTCGGACCCTCGACTGGCTCATTGATGGTGCGGCAGAGCGCCCCGATCGCATTGAGCCGGGTGTGCGCGACGTATTGCGCCTTGGGACGTACGAGATCATTGCGTCCGATGGCACGCCCGATCGCGCCGCCGTTGATCAGGCTGTGCACCTCGCGCGCATGCTTCCGGGGCACCGCGACAGGGCACCGGCCCGTGGCGGCCTTGTGAATGCCGTGCTCCGGCGTATCGCCAGCGAGGGACCTGCCCGGCTGGCAGAGCTCGGCCCCGGGGACTCGGCGCTCGTCAACTCATTCCCCGACTGGATCGCAGACGGCCTGGTGCGTTCGCTGGGGCAGGACGATGCCAACGCCGTGATGGCCGCTGCCAACCTGCCGAGCGAGTCAGCCGTGCGCTGGAATCCGCTGCGTGGGCCCCGCACAGAGCTGGAGCAGGAGATGCCCACGTGGCATGGCGACCCGCTGTTGCCCGAGGCCCTGGTGCTGGACGAGCCATTCGCGCTGGAGGATTCCGCGGCATTCGGCGCCGGGCTGGTGATGGGCCAGAGCCGGGCCTCGATGATCCCGGCCAGAGCACTCGACCCGCAGCCCGGCGAGCGAATCCTTGACATGTGCGCGGCACCGGGTGCCAAGGCCACGCAGCTTGCGGCCCTCGCCGACGGCAAGGCCGAGATCGTGGCGATCGAGATGCACTCGTCGCGTGCCAGCGGACTTCGCGAGACGGCCGGGCGCATGGGTGCCCCGATGACGGTGATCGATGGCGATGCCCGCGAGGTGGAGATCCCGGGTGGGTTGTTCGACGCCGTGCTGGTTGATGCCCCATGCACCGGCACAGGGGTACTGGCCTCACGTCCAGATGCGCGCTGGCGTCGTCGCGAAGAGGCGCTTGCACCGCTGGTGGAGATCCAGCAGGGGCTTCTGAATCGTGCACTCACCCTCGTGAAGCCCGGCGGGCGCGTGGTGTATTCCACCTGCAGCCTTCTGAACGGGGAAAATGAGGACGTCGTGCGCGCGTCCGGGGGCGAGATTGACGACCTGACAGCCCGATTCCCTGGAATGGCGTCACCTGACCTCCCGGGGGCACTGCGCCTGCTCCCGCACGTGAATGGCACTGATGGGTTCTTCGTTGCGCGGCTCGTGGGCCGATAACCTGCCGCCCATGCCCGTGGCACTACGCACACCCACAATTTGTCCGTCGCTCATGTCGGCTGATTCCATGCGGCTGGGCGAGCACGTAGATGCGCTCATGGCCCAAGGCGCGCGGGTGTTCCACATCGACGTGATGGATGGGCACTTCGTGCCAAACCTGATGCTCGGAACCGCTACCACCCGTGGGGTGGCCGATCGCGTGCATCCGTCAGATGGCATCGTCGACGTGCACCTCATGGTGTCGCGGCCGGGCAATGCCATCCGTTGGTTTGCGCCCTACGCCGACATGATCAGCGTGCATGTGGAGGCAGATCCTCATCCGCACCAGTTGCTCACTGAGATCCGCGCAGCAGGGTGTCTGGCGGGGCTTGCGATCAACCCCGGCACACCGCTTGAGGCCGTGACCCCGTTGATTGAGTGCATCGACTACGTCAACTGCATGGGCGTGAACCCGGGCTTCAGTGGGCAGTCATTTATTCCCGAGACCATCGAGCGCCTGGTCGCCCTGCGCGATCTTCTGCCCGATCGCGTGCTGCTTCAGGTGGATGGCGGGGTGGGCCTCACGAATGCGGCATCCACACGCGCCGCTGGAGCCGACCTCATCGTGTCGGCATCAGCCATCTTCGGAGCCCCCGACCCGGTCGCGACGTACGGCGATCTGACCGATCGGATTCTGGCGGCGTGACCCCGGCTGGCCGGCCAACGGCGGCCGAGCGCGCCCTGCTTGCCCGGGCATGCGATCTGGCGCTGCGTGCCCGTGGACAGGTGAGCCCGAACCCTGCCGTCGGCGCGGTCATCGCACGTGACGGCGAAGTCGTGGGGGAGGGCTGGCACACCGGTCCGGGAAAGCCACACGCAGAGCCCGAGGCCATTACGGCTGCCGGCCAAGCGACGCGCGGCGCCACCCTCGTATGCACTCTCGAGCCGTGCTCCCACACGGGACGCACTGGCCCATGCACTGACGCGGTAATTGCCGCGGGCATCGCACGGGTGGTAGTTGGGACCCTCGACCCACTTGAGCGCACGCGTGGACAGGGCGTGAAAATCCTCACCGACGCCGGGATCGAGGTGGCGATTGCCGATGGCGAGGACGCCGATCATGCGCGGGAGGTGGCCTCACCATTTCTCACATGGGCGGCCACGGGTCGTCCGGAGGTGATGCTGAAGATGTCGTCGTCGCTTGATGGCCGTGTCGCCACCCGCACCGGCAACACCCGGTGGATCTCCGGCCCGGAGGCCCGCGCACTGGTGCATCGCTGGCGCGCCGATATGGACGCCGTGGGCGTGGGTATCGGAACTGCCGACGCCGATGATCCATCGCTGACCGCCCGCGACGTCGACCCGGCACCTGTGCGCCGTGCCACCCGTGTGGTGTTTGACCCACACGCCCGGTTGCGCCTGGGTTCGGTGCTCGTACAGACGGCCCGCGACATCCCCGTGGTTGTGCTGGCCGGGTCGCTGGCCGCACCGGAGCGTGTGGATGCGCTTCGGGCGGCCGGTGTTGATGTTGAGGTGGGGCAGGCGGACCACGGCGCGGCATTCCTCGCCGAGGGGCTTGATGCGCTCGGGCGACGCGAGATCCAGTCAATCCTGGTTGAGGGTGGCCCCACAGTTGCCGGCGCCCTGCTTGAGGCGCACCTGGTGGACCGGTTGGCGTGGGTGGTAGCCCCCATCGTTATCGGCGGCGATGGCGCACCAGTTGCGGTGCGAGGTGTGGGCGCCGACGAGATCGCCGATGCAGCGAGGATCCCGGCACCCCGCGTGGAACGCCTTGGCGACGATGTGCTGCTGATCGGGCGGCTGCGCCCGGTGCCTGGGGGGAATGCCTGATGTTCACGGGTCTTGTTGAAGAGGTGGGCACGGTGCGTGCGCGCGTGCCCGGCACGGCTGGCGCCCGGCTGGTGATCGCGTGCGGTGTGGTGCGCGACGGACTCGCCATCGGCGACTCGGTTGCGGTTAACGGGGCATGTCTCACCGTGGTGGAACTGACCGACGACTCCTTCGCGGTGGATTGCGTTGAGGAAACGCTTCGGCGCACTTCGGTAGGCGACCGCCACGCCGGGGACCCGGTGAACTTGGAGCGGGCCATGCGGGTGGGCGACCGCCTGGGTGGCCACATCGTGCAGGGGCATGTGGATGGCACCGGCACAGTGCGTGGCATCACGCCCGAGGGCGACGGTGTGCTCATGTCAATCGCCTGCCCGGAGGAGGTGCTGCGGTACGTCGTGGAGAAGGGGTCAGTCACGGTTGATGGCGTGAGCCTGACGGTGGCGAGCCGTGAGGCAGACGGCTTCACCATCGCGCTGATCCCGCACACCATGGCTTCCACAACTCTCGGCCGTGACGCAGTGGGCCGAAGTGTCAACTTGGAGGCCGATGTGGTGGCAAAGTACGTGGAGGCGCTGGTTCGCCCGCACATCCCCGGGGGAGAGACCTCCTGAGCACTGAGACGATGCCCTTCTCGACAATCGAGACGGCAATTGAGGAGATCCGCAGCGGCCACATGGTCGTTGTGGTCGATTCCGAGGACCGTGAGAACGAGGGCGATCTGGTGATTGCCGGGCAGTTCGCCACGCCCGACGCCGTGAACTTCATGATCACCCATGGCCGCGGGCTCGTGTGCCTTGCGCTCTCCGAGGACCGCTGTGAGCAGCTGGGCCTCACGCAGATGGTGCGCAAGAACGAGGCACCGCTCGCCACGGCCTTTACCGAGGCCATCGAGGCGCGCGAGGGCACCACCACAGGAATCAGCGCACCCGACCGTTCGCGCACCATCATGGTGGCCATCGACCCGGACTCCGGGCCGAGCGATCTGGTGAAGCCCGGCCACGTGTTCCCGCTGCGGGCCAAGCCGGGTGGCGTGCTGGAGCGGGCGGGGCACACCGAAGCAGCGGTTGATCTGGCGCGCATGGCCGGGCTCATCCCCGCGGGTGTGATCTGCGAGATCAT
>SYFI01000148.1 GCA_005800465.1 Actinomycetota bacterium
CGACCCGCTGTCGGCAATCTCCAGCCCCGCGAGAATCCGGAGCAGGGTCGATTTCCCCGCGCCGTTCGGTCCAACGATCGCTAGACGACCGCCGGGGCCAATCCTGAAGGAGGCGCCGGAAAACAGGGTGCGGGAGCCAAATGCCTTCGTAAGCCCGGAAACTTGCACGGCCTCTAACCTTAGCCCTGATGACGACCACGACACACAGGTACACAAAAACTGATGACGTTTCGGCCCTCGCTGATCGCGCGCGCGCGGCCGGTCGTATGGCCCTTGACGTCGAGTTCCTGTGGGAACGCACGTATGCGCCCATTCCCTGCCTCGCGCAAGTTGCGGTTGGCGATGAGATCGCGCTCATCGATCCAATCGAGGGTGGATCCCTGCAGCCCATTGCCGACGTGCTCGAGGATCCGGCCGTCGAAATCATCATGCACGCGCCGAGCGCCGATCTCATCCTGTTTGCGCTGGGATTCAATGCCCGCCCCACCAACCTCCTCGACTCCCAGCTCATCGGCGGCTTCGTAGGGCTCGGGTCAGGTCAGAGCCTCGGTGCGCTTCTCAGCCGTGTTCTCGGCGTGAAGGTGGCGAAGACGGAGGGCTACTCCGACTGGTCGCGCCGGCCACTCACTGATGCCCAGCTCGAATACGCGGCCGCAGACGTTGCCCATCTGTTCGCAATGGTTGACGAGCTCATGAAGCGCGCCACCGAAATGGGACGCGCCGAATGGGTGCGCGAGGAGCACGAGCGCCGCTTCGGACCCGATGCCCGCATCGCTCAGGACCCGTGGCTCGCCTGGCGCAAGGTGAAGGGTCAGGGCCGCCTCACGCCTCCAGAGCGTGCCGCGCTCCGGCGGGCTGCGGCATGGCGCGAAGAGGAGGCCCGGCGGCGCGACCGCCCAGTGGACTGGCTCATTCCCGACCGCACCCTTATTGAGGTGGCCCGGCGGCGCCCGGCAACTCCCGCGAAGCTGCTCGCCGAGCGCGGGGTGCCGGCGGCGCTCAAGGAACGCGAGGCAGCCGGGCTGATCGAGGCGATGGAAATGTCAGCCGACGACGCCCCAATTACGCTCGGCCCGCCTCTGCCTACCGCGGTGCAAGCGCGACTCGACACGCTCGTCCCGCTCGCCCAGGTGCTTCTCGGGGCACGCGCGGCGGCGGTTGACCTTGCCCCCACGCTGGTCGCCACACGTGACGAGGTCGAATCATTCCTCGTCGCAGTCCTCACTGGCGGCGACGGCGCCGACGAAGCGCTCGGCCACGGATGGCGACGCGAGGTCGCCGGCGACGCGCTGGTGGATCTCGCATCCGGCCGGCTGGGCATCGCCCCCTTGGCCGAATCCCCGTATCTGCAGGAGATCCACGTAGACGTCTGAAAACGACGTCGGGCCCGGGTGGTTCCCCAACCACAGGGCCCGACTGATCACGACTGCGTCACGTATGTCGGGCGGAGCCCTGCCCCGGACCGCGGCGCAATCGCGCCTCTGGGAGGCCTACGCGGCCATCGCGACGACAATCTCGCCATGAGCCCCGCAGCACGCCCCACCGTGGGAGCAACCCGGCACGGTGCAGGGCTCGTCGAGCCTCCACTCCATCCGGCTGAGAAGTTCGTTGATCCTGTCTGGATCGACGACCTCCCCGCTCCCCAACTCGATGACGGTGCCCATGGTCTCCTCCTTGAGTTCGCAGTGCCTGACCCACCTCATGTGCAGAGCATCAAACGCCCCGAGGGTGGCGACCCCGTGTCCGTCACGTTATGGCTCGGTGAAGCCCCGATCGGCCTCCGGGGGGCCAGCGAATGGATCAACCAGGGGCGCCAGATCGGCCATTGCGGTTACCAGACCCACGCGCGCCGCCGAGGCCGTGGTGGTGGTCAGCGGCAGTACCTGCCACCGCGTGCGTTCGAGATACCGGCCTGCCCACCCGCGATGCATATCGCCGGTGCGCATCACGAGCGCCTGAATGCTGCGGAGGTTGTCCGAGCGATCTGCGATCTTGAGGAGGTGAGAATCGGAGGGGCCTTGCTCGAGGAGACGCCGGTAGTAGTCCCGGGTTGCCTCGCGCATTTTCCCTTCGGGCGCGGTGAGCCAGGTGACAAGGTCTGCCGGGCGCAGTCCGAAGCGCGCCCTGATGTCGGCGGGTGTCGTGAGCGTGTCCTCCACGGTGTCGTGAAGCAGCGCCGCGACGAGAATGTCGCGGTCAGTCACGCCCCACTGCATGAGGGTCATCGCCACTCGCACCGGGTGCACCCAGTACGGCGTATCGCTTCCACGCCGGGTCTGGTCTGCGTGCCGCGCGCGGGCGAACGCGTCGGCGCGCTCGAAGGTGCGCCGATCAGCCGTCGGGCGGGTCGAGAGCGCCAGTGCCCAGGCCTCCTCCACATCGTCCGTGCGATCGAACTTCCCCGGCCATGCAAGACGAAGTGGGGCGATCGGGGCCAGTGCCTCACCCGACTCGCCGACTCCGGGCGGTCTGAGTGGGCCGGTGCTCATGGGGTCTAGGGTATCGCGCCCGACCGGCACCGTCAGCATGAACGTCCGGTTGGCCGTGGCGGATCTCGGGTCAAACACCTTCCGCCTTGTGGTCTTTGAGTACACGCTGCCCGACGGGCCGTTCCGCCTGGTGGACGAGATCCGCGAAGTCGTGCGTCTTGCTGAGGGGACCCCGCCCGGCGCTCCCATCTCGGATGCCGCCATCGCACGCGCGTCTCGCGTGGCGCGCCTGTTCGCCGGCTTCTGCCGGAACTCAAATATCGACGAGATACGCGCGGTGGCAACCAGCGCCATCCGCGATGCCCCGAATGGTGCGGAGGTGCTCGCCGCCATCACCGACGGAGGGCTTCCCGCTCGGATCATCTCCGGCGATGAGGAAGCCCGATACGGCTACGTCGGGGCGATCAACGGCACCACGCTGTGTGACGGTCTCATCGCTGAGTTGGGGGGCGGCAGTATCCAGGTGGGCCGGGTGAGCGATCGGCTGCTCACCGAATCGGTGAGCCAGCCGCTCGGAGCTGTGCGGATGACTGATGCGTTCATGCCGGGGCCAGTGGCCACGCGCGACGACGTGCTGCGGCTTCGCCGCCATGCGCTCGATGTCTTCCGCCGCGACCCGTGGATCACCGACGGCGGCCGCATCGTGGCCATGGGCGGGGCGCTCCGCACGCTGGCCACCATGGCGCAGAAGGCATCCGATTACCCGCTTGGAGAGGTGCATGGGTACCACCTCACCCGGGATGCACTCGGGGAGATGATCGACCGGATGGTCGCCCTGCCGGCGCGGGAACGCAAGCGGATACCTGGGCTGAAAGCCGACCGTGCCGACATCATGCTGGCCGGTGCTGTGGTGGTGGATGCACTCATGCACGCGGCCGATGTGGACCGCATTGAGATCTGCGCTCAGGGCCTGCGCTGGGGCGTGTTCTGGGAGGCATTCCTCGCCCCCGAGGATCCGCCGATCATCCAGGACGTACGTGCAACGAGCGTTCGTGACCTCGCGCAGGTATACGGATACGACCGCCCGCATGCGGAGCAGGTGGCACGTCTGGCGGTCGAGATGTTCGACGGGCTCGGCCGGCTCGGCCTGCACGATGCGGACCCGCGCGAGCGGGAGTGGCTCCACGCGGCCGGCATCCTCCACGACGTCGGAACCCTCGTCGACTACAACGACCACCATAAGCATGGTCACTACTTGGTGTTGAACGCGGGGCTTGCGGGATTTCGCCACCGGGAACTGGTGCTTATCGCGCAGTTGGTGCGAGGGCACCGCAAGTCGGTTCAGTCCCCCGGAAACCTCTCGCGCGTCCTGAAGCGTGGAGATGAGGACCGCATTCTCCGGCTCGCGGCGCTCCTGCGCATTGCGGAGCAATTTGAGGTTGGTCGTGAGCGGGCAATTGAGGGCATCGACTGCGAGCGCTCAGGCGATCTGGTGACATTGCACGTACGGGCGGAGGGGGATGTGGACGTGGCCATCTGGTCGGCAGAACAGGAGGCACAGGTGTTTGAGCGCGCCACTGGACATCGGCTCGCCATCAGGAGCGCCTGACGCAGCAGCACGGCGCAGGCAGTCGTTAGCCGCCAGCCACCTTCACCTGAAACCGGGTGCGGAGATGGTCGGCGATGCGATCGCGGTGATCCCCTTGGATCTCGACGACGCCATCTTTGACGGACCCCCCGGAACCCACGAGTCGTCGTAGTTCCTTGCCGACGTCCGCGAGATCACCGGGTGGGATACCCGTGACGAGGGTCACGGTCTTTCCCCTGCGCCCCACCTTGGTACGGGACACCCGCACGATGCCGTCTGGTGCGCCCGCCGACGACCTAGGGGTAGCAGCGGGCTGCATTCGGCCACTCTCGGTAGAGAACACCGTGGAGGATGTGTCGCCGCCCGATCGCCTGATTCGCGCCATGAGGCCGATGGTACCCTCGACGGCCGTGGTCACCGACCTCCATGCCCACACCAACAGGTCCGATGGATCCCACCCGCCCGCCGAATTGGTGGACATCGCGGCGGCGCTTGAGGTGGGCGTGCTGGCCATCACCGATCACGACACCCTTGCCGGGGTGGAAGAGGCACTCGCGCGCGGACGCGCGACGGGCGTTCGTGTGATCCCGGGCATCGAGTTGTCCATCAAGATGCCCCACGGAAGCATGCATCTGCTCGGATACTTCACCGACCCCGCCCCCGCACCCCTCGTCGGGATGATCGCCGGTTTTGCCGCGACCCGAACCGAGCGGGCGGAGCAAATGGTGGAGCGCCTCCATGGCCTGGGCCTGCCCCTCGACTGGCAGGACGTGCTTGACGGCGCTGCCGGTGCGCCCCTCGGGCGGCCCCATATCGCCGAGGCACTCATCCGCGGCGGCTACGTGAGCACCCGCAAGGAGGCCTTCGATCTGTACCTCGCCGATGGGGGGCCCGCATACATGGGCTCTGACGGTCTTGATGCGGAGGAGGGCGTGCGTCTGGTTCTTGAGTCTGGCGGTGCACCGGTGCTGGCGCACCCCGAGACCCTGAAGCTCGACGACGCCCACCTCGATCCATTTGTCGGCCGACTCGCCCGAGCCGGGTTGGTCGGGATTGAGGTGCACCGCCCCGAGCACACGCCCGATCAGTTCGCGCGGTTCGGCGCACTGGCGGGCCGCTGGGACCTCATCGCGTCGGGGGGCTCCGACTACCACCGCCCCACAAGCCCCCACCACCCAGGGGCTACTGGCGATCCGCCCCTGTCGACCGATACCGCTGACCATCTGCTGGGTGCGGTGCTGCGGTAACGTCGCCCGCATGACGACGACTGATTCCGCTCCGCGTGCCGAGGGCGTCCACTGGGACCTCTCCCCTCTTGCCACTTCCGCCGACGACTGCCGTACGCGACTTGCCGCGGCCATTGACGACTGCCGAGCATTCGAATTGCGTCACCGCGGGCAGATTGCCGCATTCGATGGCGCAACGCTCGCCGACGCGCTTGCCGAGTTGTGCCGCATCGAGAACGAACTCGGCCGCCTGCACTCGTATACCTCCCTGCGCGAATCCGTGGATGTATCTGATCCCGAGAATCAGGACCTCGACGCCCTGATGGACCGCTCGATGGTGGAGGCCGCCAATGCGCTGCGGTTCTTCGAGCTGGAATGGCTCGAGCTCGACGACGCGCTGGCCGATGGGCTGGCGACCGCCCCTGAGGTGGCTGGCGACCGTCACCACCTGCTGGCCGAGCGCCGGTTCAAGCGGCACATGCTGAGCGAGCCCGAGGAGCGCATGCTGGGTGAGCGCAGCCCCGCTGCCGCGAGCGCGTGGCAGAGCCTGTTCGGTCGCATCACCTCCACGCTCGAGACCGATTTCGATTCGGGCGACGGTGTGGAACCCCACACCATTGACCGCCTGCTGGCGTGCGTGCGTAACCCAGACAGAGGCCTTCGCATGCGGGCGCTCGAGACGCTGTACGCCACCCTCGGGCCCAACGCTCCCACTCTCGCCCACTGCTACGACACCCTGGTGGGTGACCGTCTGGCAATGGACCGCCTTCGCAACTACGACGATCCCATGGACCCCACGCACCTGCGCAATGAGGTACCGGGCCCCGCCATCGAGACCATGATGAGCACCGTCGAGGGCCACTACGGGCTCGCACACCGCTGGTTTCGGGTAAAGGCCCGCCTGCTGGGGCTCGACCGCCTCCACCTCGCAGACCAGTACGCGCCATTGGGTGAGGCCCGTGAGGTGCTGTGGCCTGAGGCCCGCACAATCATCGACTCATCATTCCGCGCGTTTTCACCACGGATCGGCGACATCGCTGATGGCTTCTTCGCCGACCAGCGCATTGATGCCGAGCCGCGCACCGGCAAGCGCGGTGGCGCGTTCTGTGCATCTGTGGCCCAGGATGCCCAGCCATTCATGCTCATGAACTACACCGACCGCATGGACGACGTGATGACCCTGGCGCACGAACTCGGGCACGGGATGCACTTCACCCTCGCCGCTGAGCGTCAAACGGCACTGTCGTTTCACACGGGGCTCGCCTTGGCCGAGGTGCCGTCGACATTCGCCGAGATGATCGCTTTTGATCACCTGCTGGCCAACGAGGCCGACGAGGCCACCCGTACGGCGCTTGTGTGCGAGCGGGTTGAGGGGTCATTCGCGACGGTGTTCCGTCAGACGGTGCTGGCACGGTACGAGCAGGAGGCCTACCGCCAGCGCGGCGAGGGCACCACGCTCACCGACGACCGGCTATCAACCATCTGGTGGGACCAGAACGCCTCCTACTACGGCGACGCAGTGGAGATGCCCGATGGCTACCGCTTGGGCTGGTCGTACATCCCGCACTTCATCTCTACGCGCTTCTACACCTACGCCTACGTGTTCGCGCACCTGGTGACGCTGGCGCTCTACGCCCAGTACCGCGCGCAGGGCGAGGACTTCGTGCCGAAGTACCTCGACTTCCTCGCCGGCGGCGGTTCGGCGTCACCCGCCGCCCTGCTTCGTCCGCTGGGCGTGGATCTGGACGACCCCGCGTGCTGGGAGCCCGGATTCGCAGAGATGGAGCGCATGGTGATGCGCGCGGAGGAGATGACCGCGTAGCCTAGGGGCGACCGTCCTACCGTCGCGGTAGATTCCGACAGTGTTTTCCTCGAAACATCGCCCCCGTGCTCTCCTCCTTGCTGGCGCGCTCGCAGCAGGCGTCTCTCTGCTCGGCGCGTCACCCGGCCTGAGCGAAGACTCGCAGCCTGTCACCACGCTCGACGCCACCATTGTCCCCGAGTACACAGGTGCCGCAGCGGGCGATGGAGCGCCGAAGGCCCTCCAAGTCGCCTCCGGCCGCCTCTCGGCAGTCACCTTCGGGGTGGCATTCGACGGCCCCGCGCCCGCGGACGGCCCCGTCACTGCCACCGTCACCCTTCCCGATGGCCTCACGTTCGTTCGGACCCGCACCGTCCTCCCCGAGTCAATTACCCAGATGGCGCAGTGGATCTGCACGGGAACGGTGCCCACCGTCACCTGCACGTTGGGGACGACGGGAAATGCGTCCACGCCCTACGCGCTGCCCCCCGATCAGTCGCCGCAGCTGATCCTGGTGCTGCAGGGCACGGATTCATTGCCGCCCGTGGCGGCCGGCGACGCACCCATCGACAGGGGTGTGGTGCAGGCCGACCTCTCGGTGCCGCAAGCCGGCGGCGCCCCACTGACAGCGTCAACGACCGTACCCGTGCAGTCGACGGGCGAACCGCCCGCACCGCGCATCGTTGTGAGCAAGGTGCTGCGCCCCAGCACCACGCCCGGCAACCCCGCCACATGGGACGGATACGACCTCATCCCGCAGAACGTCGGCAGCGCAGCTGTTGCCGCGGGCGACGGCGCCCCCGCGCTGCAGATCTCGCACGTCCTGCCCGATCCCCCGTTCCGCGGCACCACGGTGACTGGCGCAGGATGGCGCTGTTCCACCAAGGGGAAGGGCACCTGCCGCACCATGCAGGGCATGGCCGTCGGCGACCTCGCCAAGGTCATCACGGTGCGCTGGCCCGCCCGCACCGACGCGAGCAAGATCGATGCCAAGTGGATCCTGTCCGGCATCGCGCACTTTGACGGCGCCCTCTCCCGGGTGTCGGATACGTCGACCGACCCCAGGGCAGTCCCGCCCCGGGCGAACACCGTGCCGTTCACGAGCCCAGTGCAACTGCGCCTGGCCGATACGTTGGTCGACCTCGAGATTCACGCAGACGCGCCCAAGGGCATTCAGGTGGTGGCTGGCCGGGGCCCGACGAAGCTCGTGATGGGCATGACGAATGTGGGCGATACACACGGACGCATCGTCGGCACCAGGATCACCATTCCCAAGGGCGTACTGGCATCGGTGCCCACGAAGGGCTGGGCCTGTGAGGGCGTCAGCCCCACCATCACCTGCCGCTCGGCCGGATCACTCAGGCCTCGCGCAGACGCGCATTTCGACCTGATGCTCTCGGCTTCCGCGGGCATGCCCGCCGGCTCCGGGAAGATCGTGTTCGCACCCATTGGTCGCAAGAACGGCGTTCGCGGGGTGGACCGGACCGTTGCCCTTGCAATCGTCGACCCCGGCGATGCCGTTGCCACGCCGCGGGTACTCTTCCTCACCAAGTCCACCTGGACCCGGTGGGTCGATGGCAGCACCCAACGCGTGCCCGCATTGGACGACTTCACATATCGCATCGCGCTGTTCAACAGCGGCGGCGATGCACTGAAGCCAGGCGTGCCAGTGAGCATCCGTCAGCAGATTGGTGCCGCAATGGGCCTGAAGGCGGTCCAACCCGGCGAGGGTGTCACGTGTGCCCCCGGGCCCGACGTGGCATGCACCTTCACGCCATCTGCCCCGGTGGCCCCAGATGCCACTTTCGGGAACGTGCTTGTGACAGTGCACCCCACGAAGCCTGACCCCACGGCCACTCTCGGAGTCATCAACGCAGCGGTCGCCGGATCAAACGTCACGAAGGCCTTCCCCATGAAGGTGGAGGTCGTCGACAACCCCAACTCCCTGCGCCCGTCGATGGCGGTGACGCAGGAGCCCACATCGGGTGGCGTGGGCACGATGTCAATGGTCTTGGGAAACGAGGGCACTGACCCGGTCAGCGGCCTCTCCGCAACCGGCCGTCTGCCCGCGAATATGCGCGTCGCGCGCATCACCGCGCCATCCGGCTGGCAATGCAGTGCACCGACCCGACGCACGGTGGCGTGTGGCTACCGGGGAACTGTGCGCGGCAAGGCGCGCACCCCGGGCGTGGTGGTGCACCTGGCCGCTGCCCCGGGTCAGGGCGCATCGCGCGATGACATGGTGTGGAAGGCACGCGGGCGCGCCAGCGACGGCAGCCTGCAAGCCGGAATGCGCAAGGCACCGGTGCCGGTGCGCGCGCACATCACTGTGGGTGCGACCGCGACGCCCAAGGTCGTAAGCGCTGTTCGCGAGATGACCGCCTATCACCGCCGTGTGGCCCTCGACGGCACATCCAGCGTGGGCAACGGCATCTCCCTCTCGTACCGCTGGAGCCAGCGCTGCCTCACGCCCGGCGATGTCGCGAAGCTCCGGGCATGCAAGGGTCGCGTGACGCCTACTGCGCGCATCGACAGCGCGACCCTCCCCTCCACCCACGCGGTCCTCCCCATTGTCACCACCCGCACCCAGTTCGTATTCGACCTGACCATCACCGATCGCAGCGCCACC
This sequence comes from Actinomycetota bacterium, assembly GCA_005800465.1. GTDB lineage: Bacteria > Actinomycetota > Thermoleophilia > Miltoncostaeales > Miltoncostaeaceae > SYFI01. Next base: position 9,674 of record SYFI01000148.1, read on the forward strand.
AAGCGAAAGACGGTGACCGTGGTCCAGGCAGTGCCCCAGAAGCTGGCGCGCGCCACCACGCGCGGCACTGGGCTCAGCCCGTCAGACGCGGCAGCGCGAGCCGGGATCCTCGCCGCACAGCGCGCGGCCGCGACCGCACGTCAACGCGCCGTGCGAGGTACCACCGCGTCGCGTCGCACTGCTGCCGCGAGCAATGCGCGCCGTGCCCGTGCGGCCCGTTCCAACACCCCCCGCGTCAACATCCGTGGTGGTGGTTTCGTGTCGGCCAAGCCGGGCACCGTGGTGCCCCTCACCGCGCAGACCCGTGGCGCCTGGAGCGGTGCTGTCACATACAGCTGGAGTCAGGTGAGCGGCCCTGCTGCCACGATCAGCAGCCCCACCGCGCGCCAGACCGACATCCGCACCCCCAACTCGAAGTCCCCAGTCGTCATGCGCGTGCGCGCACGCGACGCCGAGGGGCACGTGGCCACCGGGCAGGTGATGGTCGGTGCAGGCGGCGGCGAGTCACCGCAGGCCGTCGCAGTGATGGCGCAGGCGGCCAACGCCGCTGCGAGTGGCAAGCCGATGTCGGTGAAGCTTGCCCCGGGTGCCGCCACGACGCTGCGCAGCCTCCGCTCCATGGCATCAGGGCAGGCCACATCCGGGCCAAGCGGCCCTCAGTACATGTTCTCCAAATCGGACCTGTCGGTTGGTCAGGTGTCGGTGAAGGGCGCGAGCGGCACCCTCAGCACCACCGGCATCACGCTGACCACCGGCACGATCACCCTGCCCGCGTCGTGGAACATCGGCCCGCTCAGCGTGGGCAAGGGCAAGGCCATCACCTACACCTTCGCCGTCGGCAATGCGCCGTCAAGCCTGGTGGGCCAGATTGTTGACGCCACCCACTTCCCCCTGCTCACCCTGCCGACCGGCTGGGCTGGCGCCACCACCATCACGTTTGCGAAGAACTCGTGGAGCATCGAGGCCACGGCCACCGGTGGCAAGGAGGGCAAGGTCGTGGTGGAGGGCACGGTGAAGGAGGACGGCACTTACACCGCGTCGGTCACCGGAACCCACGTGCTGAACGTCGGCGGATCGCCCATGGATCTGGCCGGCACCATCACCAAGACCGCGCCCGACCAAGACGCCACGAGCACCGTCACCGGATCCATCGGCGCTCCCGTCCAACTGGCCGATGGCGTAAGCCTCGAAGGCGTCACCGCCAAGTGGACGCCCGACGTGAAGAAGGGCCCAACGCTCACGGGCTCCGCGACGGTGAAGATTGACAGCGGTGCGAGCGACCCCCTGCAGATCGCCGCCAATCTCAAGTACGCGGGCTCTGAGGACTGGACTCTGGATCTGGCCGGCAAGGGTGGTCCCACGTGGTCCCCACTGCCCGGACTCGCGGTGTCGGCCGCCAACCTCACCGGCTCGATCGGCGAGGAAAAGGGTGTCTCCAAGTGGAACATCACCGGCAAACTCGGCACCTGGCAGGTATCGAGCATCCTCACGCTCGCCAACGTGCAACTCGACCTCACCAATGATTGCGGTGATGGCACGCAGCCCGCCTGCCCCAAGGGCACGATGTTCCTCAAGCTGAGCACCGACGCCACGCTCGCGCCGCCGGTCGTCTCTCCCATCAATGCCAAGGCCACCGCCATCCTCGGCCTTGGCGACGGCGGCGGCTTCTCCCTGTACGCCACGCTTCCGAACCTCAATCTCGGAGCGGGGGTGGAACTGGGCAGCCCGTCCCTCAACGTCACCTACAACATGCCTGAGGGGCTGCTGCCGTCCAGCGTCGGCGTGCCCTCGTTCGATCTGCCCGACAACATCAACGGCGGCTTCGTGATCAACGCCATGGGATCGTTGTCGGTGCCGGGCCTCGGCAACTTCGGTTCGATCGTCTCGATGATCACGCCCAAGGGCTGGACCCTCGGGGGCTTCGACGCCGACGGCGTGTCGCTTGGTTCGGACAACGGCGGCCAGTCGGGCGCGTGGTTCGGGTGGTCATCGTTCGACACCACCATGAGAATCAACCTCCCCGGCGTGGGTGTGCAATCGATCCCCATTCCCAAGGGCTCGTTTTCGGTCACCGGCGACTACTCCGCACCCGGGTGGTTCACCAAGATGGCTGGTATCGAATCGGCGCACGCGGTTGGCACCATCACCTTCCAGGCCGACACCGGCTTCTTCAATGCCAAGGTGGCGCTCGACGGCACGTACACCCTGCCCGGTGGTGGGTCGAGCGTGCAGGCCTCGTCGCTGTTCTTCGAAATCCAGAACAATTCGATAGGCCTGACGGTGTCCGTGGGCGCCACCACCACTCTCGGCGTGCAGGGGATGGATGCCAACGGCACACAGGTACAGGCGCCCGAACTCGAGATGCGCCTTGCCTACGACGCCATGGTGCAAACGGCGTCGGCATCGCTCACCTTTACTGATGACGCAGGGTGGCAGGACGCCTTCGGGGTGGATGGCCTCGTCGTCAACAAGGCCTCCATCACGCTCCAGGTGAACCTCGTCACCCTCACCCCCGGCATCAAACTGATGGCGGTGGGCCAACTGCCCTCCAGCGTCGCCGGACCTCTTGGAGTGCCCGGGCAGGGTATCCCCATCACCGTGGGCGCCGAACTGTCAGCCGAGCACCCGTGTATTGACTTCCAAGTGGGCAAGCAGGGTGGACCCGCCGTGCTGCAGATGGGTGGCGGCGTTGCCACTGCGAGCTTCTTCCAGTTCATCCTTGCGCCCTCCGGCTGCCAACTTTCGCCCGACAGCAAGCCCATTGCACCCGGCTTCTCGATCCAATTCTCCGGAACAATCCTCGACACCCCAGTGGACGTCGGGGCCACCCTCGAGATCGAGCCCATGCTGAAGCTTGACGGCCACCTGGACATCGGGGCATTCACCGTGGGTGGTGTTGCGTTCGACGAGACGCAGCTGAAGGTGCATCTCGATGAGGCCGCCGGCGTCAACGAGGTGTCGTTCTCGGGTGGCTTCACCATCTTCGGAAACGGCGTGAAGGTGCTGGGAAACCTGAGGCAGGCGGGAGACACGACGTCGGCCTCGCTCGAGGTGCAGCAGGTGGGCGCCATCTCCATTGATGGCTTCACGCTGCAGGACATGCGCTTCAGTGCCGGGGTCGAGGTTGGTCCGGGCGTGAACAAGGTGATGATCTCCGCCGGCGGCAAGGTGAACATTCTCGGCCAGATGCTCAATGTCCGCGAATTCAAGGTGAAGATCGACAACGGCGTGGTGGAAGACGTCTCGTTCGACATTCAGGCGAAGATCGATATCGAGGATGTCGCCACGGCCGACGGCGAGTTCCAGATGAGCTACAGCGAGTCGACTGGCGACTTCCAACTGCACGCGAAGGTGGCACTCACCACCGCTGCCGGCTTCAACATCGGGAGCGCCGATAAACCGGCCACACTCGACATCGAGCCGGCATGCGCTGCCTTTGAGGGAACGGTCCAGATCGGCACGGTGTTCCAGGCGACCCTGCAGGGCACGTTCGTCTACAAGGATGGCTGCACGCAGACGGTGCGCACGGTGACGGGCGAGCAGGTGGCCCCCACCACGGGCGACTTCAGCCTGTCGGCCAACAACGTGTCGCTGAACCTCGGCGAGTTCGAGACCACCGGCTCGGTGGCGATCGGCGACGTGGGCGGTACCGCGTACGCCACCGCCTCGGCCGCACTGACACTGGGCACAGAGCAGGCAGGTGGCACCGTCAACGTGTCAGGGGCGTTCCAGAGCAACGGCGACTTCGCGTTTGACGGCTCGGGCAACCTCGGGTTGGCGGGTCTGCAACTGAATGTGGCGGCACATGTGTCGAACGCCGGTGGCAATGTGGAGGTGACAGGACGCGCACAGCTGAACATCGGCGACACCGTCGTCGAGATCAACGGCCGCTTCACCGAGATCAACGGCGTGCCCTCCGTCACCCTTCGCGGTGCGGTCGACCGTCTGGTGCTTGCGGGATTCAACGTCGGGCACGCCGACGTCACCCTCACGCAGACGCCCACCGACATGAGCGTCGAAGCCAACGTCGCGATGAGCGTGGGCGACCCATCGAGCGGACAGATCCAGGCGAACGGCACCATCTCGTTCGTCCAGGGTGCGACGACCGGCGGCGTACCACTCTTCTACGCATCGCTGCGCGGCACGATGGGATTCCCGTCCATCGGCGCCACCATGGATGGAACGGTCACGTTCACCAACTGCGCCAACAACTGCAGCCAGCTGGGCCCCGTCCAGTTCTCGCTGAGCGGCAACATCAGCGCCGCTGGATTCAACTTCGTCACGAACATCAACATGTCGTCAGACGGCACGTTCTCCGCATCCGCTGTGTTCAACACCAACATGTGCTCGGGAACCATCAACCTGCTCATCGTGCAGGCTCAGGGCTGCTTCGCCGTGAACCTCACGCTGTTCGTCGGAAGCCAGGCGCCCTACGCCAGCATTGACGGGAATGTCAACGTCAACGTGAACATCCAGACGTGGGACGCCGACCCCTGGTACGCCCCATGGGACTGGTCATGGGGGCCCTGGTATTCATTTGGCGTCAACTTGAGTGCACGCTTCCAACTATCACCGTTCAAGGCGTGCGTCGGGGTTATGGGACAAGACCTCTGTATTTAGCCAAAACGGCGACGGGCGCCCGGAAGGCGCCCGTCGCACGGTGCTCTGCGGTTGGCTGCTAGCCCTTTGAGGACTTCTTCGAGGCCTTGATCGGGTTGAGTGCCTTCTGCACCTGCTCTGGCAGCTCAGTGGAGTGGTACACATGACGGCCGCACTCCGGACCACTGCGCGAGGGCCGTGCGTGGCACGTGCTGGGGGCCTCGCTCCAGATGGCGAGGGTGCGGTGACCGCGCTCGCACAGGTAGAGCGTGGCAATACCCTCGCGGGCACGTGGCCCAGAGGGGCCAGCGGCGTCCTCGGGCTCGTACTCCTCTGCAGGAGTGCCCTCCTCCCCGATCTCCTCGACCACCATCTCCTCAACCACGGCCTCAGCCTCGGCGGGAGCCTCGGGCTCCGGGGTCTCCTCGGTCACCACGGCGGCCTCTTCGGTCACCACGGCAGCCTCCTCAACGGGGGCCTCTACGTCGGTCGGCGTCTCGCTCACTGGGAAATCTCTCCTCGGATCTGACGGCCGGGGACTATAGCGCCCCGTGGTGCGATTACGCTCCCGCCCCGTGCATCCCGACGATGACAGAGCGATCTGGGAGGAGATCCCCGCGGGGGACATCACCCTGCGTATCCGGCGACCACCGTCAGCAGAAGCGCTCATCGACGAGAACGAGTTCGCCGTGGACGAGCGTCTCCCATACTGGGCAGAGGTCTGGCCGAGCGGTCGCGTGCTGTGCGGCGTGCTGGCAGGAATGGACCTCGCTTGCAAATCCGTGCTCGAACTTGGTGCGGGAATCGGTACCGGCGCGATGGTGGCCGCAATGTGCGGCGCACGCGCCATGAGCACCGACTGGTACCCCGCGGCGGTGGAGTTCAGCCAGTGGAACGCACGGAATCTTGGGCTTGACATGGAGTCGGTGGTCGTTGACTGGTGCAATCCACCGGATGAGGTAATGGACCGCGCGCCATGGGACCTCGTGGTGGGCGCGGACATCCTCTACGAGGCCAGGAATGGCACCGCCCTGGGAGCCCTCATCCCCCAGCTTGTGGGCGCGGACTCGCAGGTGATCATCGCCGACCCCCGTCGGCCTGACGCGGGTCCATTCGTTGACGCTATGGGCGACGCCGGGTGGGGGTATGAACGGAGTGACATCCCGGTGCCGGGACGCATCGACGAGACGGGGCCCATCGTCTATGTCCACCGCTTCACGCCGCCGCCCAAAAACATCAACGGCCCGGTGATCGTCTAGGATCCCGGGCCGCGTTCCTCGGTAGCTCAATGGTAGAGCATCCGGCTGTTAACCGGAGGGTTGTAGGTTCGAGTCCTACCCGAGGAGTTTCAAGAGGGACTTCCTGCAAAACGGCGCTTTTTACAGATCGTGTCGCGACTCTGACGGGGCGGTTGAACGACATGAGCGACGAGGTATTCGTCACCGTCACGCCCAGCCCTGATCACGCCCGGGTGGTGCTGAACGGCGAGGTGGTGGCCGAGTCGGATCGCACCCTGCTGGTTCGCCAGAGCGACCACGACTTCGACAGCCGCTACTTCCCCCCGGACGACGTTCAGGTCGACCGGTTTGAGCGCAGCGAAACCGTCACATTCTGTAAGCACCGGGGTGAGGCCACCTACCGCTCTGCACGGTTCGGTGCGCTGGTAGTGCCCGACGTGGCGTGGGTGTACGAACAGCCGGTGCCGGCCATTGCCGAAATCACCGGGTACGTCGCGTTCTTCGACTTTAAGATTGAGCTCTCCGTCGAGGCACCTCCGGGTATGTAGTACGCACCCCCCGTTACCGGTCTGGTCTGTCGTCAATCCCCCGACGGGTAGATGGGGATCGACCACAGGCGCAGCTCCCAACGCATGACCCACGCACGAGGCCCGGCGACAGGCGCCCAGCAGCACCCCGGGCACATCGATCGAAATCAGCCGCCGGCGTCAGCCTCGGTTTTGCCGCCCAACAGGTCACGAACCCTATTCATACGCGCCTCGAGCCGTTCGTCACGGCTCACCGACTTCGCCATGCGGGCTGGGCGCGTGGAGTAGCGCCGGCGGGCCCAGGTGCTGCCCGGACGCGCCACGCGGAGGGCGCCCACGACTGCCACCAGCGGAATAAAGATGCCCAGAAGGCCCATCACCAGCTTGCCCTTGGCAACACATACGAGCACCACGATGAGTAATACCGCGATCAGCGCCGGTACCAGCACGAGCGCGTCGGGGCCGTCCTTGGCCTCCGACACGCCAAACGGCGTGGAGCCGAGCAGGAGGGCACACATCAGCACGATGGCGACGACGACCGCGTCGATGGATTTGCGCCCTGCGCTGGTCCAGTAGACGTCCTCCATGTGCAACCACAGCGCGAACTCATCGAGGGTCAGTGCAGCACCGATGCCGAAGAGGCCGCCAAGCACCTCTACCCACGGAGACTGAGGCTGGTAAGTGAACTCCAGCATGGCCACGATCAAGATGATGAGAATGCCCCATACCTGGTGGTGGATGTGCACCCCACCGATATGGACATCCTTCACCAGCCCCTGTGAGGCTTCCCCGGGTTCCCCCCCGCCGCCCTTCGATCGGATGCGACGCGTAATGGTGCGCGTGAGCACGAAGGTGAGTCCGAAGAACACGAGCATGAACAACAGCCCGGCACGACCGGTCTCCTGAAACCACTCGCCATACCAGCTCACAAGGAGTCCAGCCGGCGAAAGGCGTGTGAGAGGGAGCACGTCACCCGTGGGAGGTTACGCGACGACCCGCGATTGCTGCGCGCAGACGCAGAGGTGTGCTGCCGAGTGCGGCCCAAACAGTCTCACAGGCCGGAGCTCCAGGACCAACATCAGGCAACGAAGGTCCTGGTGGCGTCGCTGGCGCGCCTTCGTGGCCCTCCCGTCCGTCGCCGATACCTTGAGAATTCCTCCGATCGATAAGTGTAGTTCGCGTCGCTCCCCCAAAATGGGTGCGCAATACCCCCATCTCATCGGAGGATGAATGGACTGGAGTCTCTGGGAGGTCCTGTGGACCACCTTCGTTATTTTCGTGTGGGCCATGTTCCTCGTAGTCCTCATCAACGTCATCACGGATCTGTTTCGCAGTCATGACGTGTCCGGACTTGGGAAGGCCGCGTGGCTGATCCTGATCATCGTCACCCCGTTTGTGGGCGTGCTGATCTACCTCATCGCGCGCGGTGGGGGAATGGCCGGACGCGTCGAGAAGGCGCAGCAGACCCAGGTTGAGCATCTCAAGCAGATGGTCGGCAGCACCGGTTCGCCGGCCGACCAGATCGCGCAGGCCAAGAGTCTGCTCGACGCTGGCGCGATTGACGACGCGGAGTTCGCCAAACTGAAGGCTCAGGCCCTCGGCTAGCAGTTGCGGTGATCGGCCCGGGGGCGTCCGCGCCCCCGGGCCATCCGTCGCTATTCGGCGGCGTACCGATCGTCTTTGGCCCGGTGCTCCGGAAGCCCCACGGCGTCTGTGAGCTCGTCGAAGGTCATGAGGGCATCCTGTGAAGGCCCCTCCCCCGTCGCATGAATCGCTGCGTAGGCATCCCTGAGCGCTGCACCCGCGGCCAATATGCCCGTGATGCCCCACAGGATGATGCGGAACCCCATCTGCCCCAGTTCATCCCGACCCAGCAGCGGAGTGCGCCCGCCCTCCACCATGCTGGCGAGTGGCCGATGACCCGCGAGGTGCGCGGCAATACGCGCGAGATCGTCGTGGTCGAGCGGAGCCTCCACGAACACCGCGTCAGCCCCGGCGGCGGCAGCGGCAGCCGCGCGGGCCAGAGCCTCGTCGAGCCCATCGATGCCGCGCGCATCGGTGCGGGCGATAAGAAACAGATCGATGCCCTCATCGCGCAGATCAGTGACGGCACGGATCTTCGCGAGCCAGTCCGCCACGGGCACGATGCGCTTGCCGGCCATATGCCCGCAGCGCTTCGGCCACTCCTGATCTTCCAGGATCATCCCGGCCGCGCCGGCGCGGTGCAGCAATCGCGCGGTGCGCGCGGCGGAGAGCGCGTTGCCGTAGCCGGTATCGGCATCCACGACCACCGGGATACCTGGCACTGCCGCACAGATGTCTCTGGCGGCATCGCTGATCTCGGTCTGGGTGAGAAATCCGAAGTCGGGCATTCCGAGGCGCGACGCCGATACCGAGTAGCCGCCCACTACAAGCGCCTCAAAGCCTGCCGCCACGGCAAGCCGGGCCGAGAGGCCGTCGTACACCCCGGGGAGCACCAGTGGTGCATCCGCATCTGCGAGCGCTCTCAGGCGGTCAGCCGCCAAGGTCGGTCCGCCTCACGCGGTCGGAAGGCGCACCCCAGTAGATAACGGCGGTCAGCACTCCGAGATAGGCCATGGTGAGCGCGATCCCGGTGATGAACCAACACGCCGGTGCAGGAACCCACACCGCGGAGGCCCACGCAAGGAGGAACACCGTGGAGAGCGGTGCCACATGGAGCATCTGCCAGCCGCGCATCACGACCTTGCGCGGCACGAGCAACTTGCGGAACGACATCGTCACCACGCCCAGCAGCGCGTAGCCAACAAATGCACCGGCCAGAAGCAAGAAAATCTCCAGAGGGCCTGGAACACCGTGCTCATGGGCCATGAGGCCGGCGGCGGTGAACGTGGCAAGAGTAAAACCATATGGCGGCGCCATCTGGATGAGCAGCCCCTGCAGATCGGTGCGATAGCCACCCATCCGCCGCGGAGCCGGGTCCCGGTCGCCTCCCGGCGCGCCATCGCTCATGGGGCGGCGGCGAGATCCTTGCCCACCACCACGACCACGTCCGCTTGGCCGAGCTTCGAGGTGGAGATGCCGTCGAGCGGTGGCGCCTGGGTGATACCCAGATCCTTGGCCACGTTCTGTGCCACGGCCTGCTTGCCCGGTCGCCACATCACCACCGAGGTCGTCTGATCCTGGGTGCCGGCGTCACCGATTGCGCCAACGCGGTAGCCCGCGGTCTCAACTTTCGGAGCCACGGTGGTGGTGGCGGCCCCGGTCACCCCGCTGGCGTTCAGCACAGCCACGGTGTACGCCGCATGGTCCTGAATGACGGGCGGATCGTCGGGCACCTTCACGGCAGGGTCCGGGCCCAGCGGGCCATTCGCGGGCGCCCCCTGCAGCCCCGCCTGCTGCGTGGTCGTGCTGCCGCCCTGATCCCGAATGAGAAACCACCAGCCGGCGGCACCACCAATGAGCAACACGACGATGAATGCCGTGATGAGACCGGCACGCATACGGCGATCAGCCGGAACTGGAAGATCGCCCTGCGACGTGCCCGCGCGTCCGCGAAGGGCCATCTGACGGTCCGATGCCACCGGTGCCGACAGACCCAGACCGCCGCCCTCACGCACCTCAAGCGACCTGATGATGCCCTGGCGGCGCCACGCGACCATGCCGAGCCCGATCGCACCGGCAATGGAGGCGAACATGAGTGTGGTGGCGATGATGAGACCCAGATCCGACATCGGGCGTGACTCTAGCGTTGCCAGGCGGGGGATCCCGACGCCGGGTCACCACCACGGGGCCGCATCCCCCCGGTAGCCTGCCGCGGCCACCCCAGTCGACTGGAGCCCGCACATGCACGAATGGTCTGATCTCTCCCGTGGACGGGCGCTTGCGCTTGTATGCGCGCGTGACCCGCGCGAATTTCCCATTGGGATAATGCAACGCGACCCCGTACCGCCGCCGCACACCGGGCCTGGCACCTTCATCTGGTTCGCCGACGATGCCGAAGCCGCCGACTTCATGGTGGAGATCGTGCCGGTGCTGCTGCTCGACCCCGAGAGCTGGCCCGACTTCGAGGCGTTAGTCGCTGAGACCCGGCGCATCGTCCAGACGGTGCCTGACGACGGGGCCTCCCGCATCGACGCCCTGCGCGACCTCGGCACCCCGTGGGGGCCGCGGGCCGACTTCGTGTGGTGGGGGGAGTTCACGGAGATCAGCGAGGGCACCACCGATCTTGGGCGTCTCATCCGCCTCCAGTTCGTCGATCATCACGGTCTGGATGCCGATGAGGTGGCACCCGAGGATCTGGACCGGCTGGTGAGCTTCCTGCGCGCGTACCCGCTCTAGGAACGAAGCGCGGCGGCGATGCCCGCCCCGAACTGTTCCACCATGGCGTCTGCTGCTGCGGGATCAGGGGCATCGCCGATACGGCGGATGATCTCGCTGGCAATCACCACGCCATCGGCGATGTCACCGATTTCGCGGGCCTGCTCAGGCGTGCGCACCCCGAAGCCCACCACCACGGGCACCGGGATGTGCCTGCGGGCGCGGTCCACCAGCGAGCGCAGACGGTCGTCCATGGTCATCTCGCCACCCGTCACGCCGGTGACCGCAACCAGATAGACGAAGCCCTCGGACTGCCCGCCAATCTCCTGCATGCGGGCGTCGTCGGTGGTGGGTGCCGCGAGCGCGACGAGGGCAACGCCCGCTCCCCGTGCTGCCGTGCGGATGTCGCCGGCCTCGTCCACGGGCAGGTCGGGGATGATGATGCCAGCCACCCCTGCGTCGGCCGCGCGGCCCAGGAAGTCGGATGCCCCATGCGCGATGACCGTGTTGAAGTAGGTCATCACCACGACGGGCGGGCCGCCTTTCAGCCCCTCGGCAATTGCCAGCACATCCCACGGCCGGACTCCCGCATCGAGCGCCACCTGCCCGGCCGCCTGAATGGTGGGGCCGTCCGCCAACGGGTCGGAGAAGGGAATGCCCAGCTCGATGATGTCGGCGTGCTCGGCGAGGATCGCCGCGTGGCGCGCGCTCGAGTCAAGATCGGGATACCCGCCCATGACGTACGGCACGAAGAGCGGACGATCGGCTTCACGGAATGTGCGCGCAAGGCGCTCGGCACCGGACTCAGGCACTGGCGTCAATGCCCAGCGCGGCGCCAGCCTGATCGACATCTTTGTCGCCCCGGCCGGACAGACACACAAGCACAGGGCCAGCCAGCGACGCGGCGGTGTCGCGTACGTACGCCAGGGCGTGCGAGGTCTCGAGCGCCGGGATGAGCCCCTCACGGCGCGAGCACTCGAGAAAGGCCGACAGGGCCGCCTCGTCGGTGGCGTTGGAATACGTCACACGACCGAGGTCGCGCAGATGGGAGTGCTCCGGGCCCACACCCGGGTAGTCGAGACCCGCCGACACGGAATGGGCCTCAGCCACCTGGCCATCAGGGTCCTGAAGCAGATACGAGAACGAGCCGTGCAGCACGCCTGGGCTGCCCTTGGCCAGCGATGCACCATGTAGCCCCCCGAGGCCCTCGCCGCCGGCCTCGACGCCCACGAGCACCACCTCCGGGTCGTCAAGAAATCCGCGAAAGATGCCGATGGCATTTGATCCCCCACCGACGCAGGCCACGACGGTGCCCGGCAGTACCCCGACCTTGTCCAGCATCTGCGCGCGCGACTCGATGCCGATGATCGACTGGAAGTGCGCGACGATCTCCGGGTATGGCGCGGGACCAACCGCTGACCCGATGATGTAGTGCGTGTGCTCCACGTTGGTGACCCAGTCGCGGATTGCCTCGCTGGTGGCGTCCTTCAGCGTGCCGCTCCCTGAATCAACCGGCATCACCTCTGCCCCCAGCATGCGCATACGGATGACGTTGAGACGCTGCCGGTGCATGTCGGTACGCCCCATGTACACCCGGCACTCAAGACCAAGGAGCGCAGACGCGGTGGCCCCGCCTTAATCAAACTGGCAGCACCAGGCTTGCCAGATTTAGTTGTCTCGGTGCGCAGCAGAATGGGCAGGTGCAGTGAACGCGCCGTTGCA
>SYFI01000149.1 GCA_005800465.1 Actinomycetota bacterium
CGAGATCATGGCCCAGGCCCTCAAGCAGGCGAAGGATGCGCGTCTCGCGATCCTCGGCATCATCAACGGGGCCATGCCCGGCCCCCGCGAGGAGCTGTCGCCGTGGGCGCCGCGCATCACCGCCATCAAGATCGATCCGGACAAGATCGGGATGGTCATCGGTAAGGGTGGCGAGACCATCCGCGGCCTCGAGGCCGACTTCGAGGTGGAGATCTCCATTGAGGACGACGGCACCGTGAGCGTGTATGGCGTGCAGGGTGAGAAGGCCGATCAGTGTGTCGAGCGCATCCGCTCGATGACGAAGGACGTCGAGGTTGGCGACACCTACACCGGTGCAAAGGTCGTGAAGACCACCACCTTCGGCGCATTCGTCGAGCTCGCCAAGGGCGTTGACGGTCTGCTGCACATCTCCAACCTCGGCTCTGGCCGCGTGGAGAAGGTGGAGGACGTCATCAACCGGGGTGACTCGGTTGACGTGGTGGTGGAGGAAGTTGACCGCGCACGCGGTCGCATCGGCCTTCGCCTGCTGAACGACGACTCGGCACCCGCGGCATCCGGCGAGTCCGGTGGCACTGAGGGAACCGAGGGCGACGCCGAGCGCCGTCCGCGCCGCCGCCGCAAGGTCTCCACGGACGATCTGGCCGAGTGACGACGGGGGGACGATCCCTCGACACGACCGCGGAGGGGCTCCGAGTGATCTCGGAGTCCCTCCCGGGAGTGCGTTCCGTGGCGCTCGGCCTGTGGATTGGCGTTGGCTCCCGGTTTGAGAACGCGGGCGAGGCCGGTGTGTCGCACTTCATCGAGCACCTGCTGTTCAAGGGCACCGAGAGGTTCAGTGCTGCTGAGATCGCCCAGGTCTTTGACGGTCTGGGCGGGGAGATCAACGCTGCCACGGGACGCGACCATACGGTCGTCTATACCCGTGTGCTTGATGACCACCTCGACGTTGCGTTTGACGTAGTGGCAGACATGCTGCGAAATCCCGCATTTCTCGAGCTGGATCAAGAGCGGCAGGTCGTGCTGGAGGAGATTCTCATGTACGAGGACGACCCCGGCGATCTCGTACATGACCTGATGTCGGAGGCAGTGTTTCCCGACCAGCCGCTCGGCCGTCCGGTGATCGGAACCAGTGAGGTCATCAGCTCCATCGGCGCTGATGAGATACGGGCCTACCATGCGGGCCACTACGTGGCGCCCAATATCGTGGTGGCCGCCAGCGGATCGGTCGACTATGACCGTCTGATGGCGCTTACCGAGAAGCATCTGGGCGGACTTCAGGTGGGCAGTGGAGCCCACGCGGTGGAGCCGGGCGCACCGGGCGCACCGGTCCTTGTGAGCAGGACCAAGCCCACGGAGCAGTATCACGTGGCGCTTGGCGGCAAGGGGCGTGACCGCTCGGAGTCCCGTCGCCACGCGATGGCGGTGCTCGACACCATCCTCGGCGGTTCGATGTCGTCGCGGCTCCTCCAGGAGATCCGGGAGCGGCGTGGACTCGCGTACTCGGTTGGCACGTACTCAGTGGGGTATGCCGATACCGGCCAGGTTGGCGTGTATCTGGGCACCCGCGAGGACAATCTTGTGGAGGCGGCCGAGGTCATGGCCCGCGAACTGCGGCGTATGGGTGAGGAACTCGTGCCGGCCGCCGAATTGACCCGGGCCAAGGAGCATCTGAAGGGTCGCCTCGTACTCAGCCTCGAGAGTCCATCCACGCGCATGCACCGCAATGGGCGCGCGGTGCTCACCGAGACAGAACTGCTCGACATCGAGGAGATCGTTGAGCGGATCGAGGCTGTCACGGCTGACGACGTTCAGGCGCTTGGAAGCGAGTTCTGGGACCCGTCGCGGCTATCGGTCGCGGCGATCGGGCCGAGTGAGGATGCCGTGCGGTCCGCGGCTGAACGCCTCTCTCCCAACCTGGTGGAGGCGGCGTGATCCGTGTGATGGTGACTGGGGCGGCGGGCCGGATGGGCCGCACTGTTGTGGAGGCAGTGAATGGTGCTCCCGATACCGATCTGGTGGCACAGGCCGACCCGCATCTGGCGGGGAAGGGCGCGCCGATGTTCGCCACCGTGGAGGAGGCCATCGCCGACACTTCACCGCAGGTGGCAGTGGACTTCACGCAGCCGGATGTGGCTTACGTAACCACCCGCGCCTGTCTCGAGGCCGGCGTGCACGCGGTCGTGGGTACCACGGGCCTCACCGACGATCAGCTGCGCGCACTCCGGGATCTTGCCGAGTCCGGTCCCGCCAACCTGCTCATTGCACCAAACTTCGCCGTCGGCGCGGTGCTGATGATGCGCTTCGCAGCTGAGGCGTCGCACCACCTGCAGCGCGCCGAGATCATCGAACTGCACCACGATGGCAAGCTCGATGCGCCGTCGGGTACTGCCAAGCTCACCGCCGAGGGCATGCAGGGCGACGTACCCATCCACTCGGTGCGCCTGCCGGGCCTCGTGGCCCATCAGGAGGTCATCCTCGGCGGGATGGCAGAGACGCTCTCTATTCGGCACGACTCCCTGTCACGCGAGAGTTTCATGCCCGGTGTGCTCCTGGCGGTGCGCGCGGTCTCCGAGCGCCCGGGGCTCACCATCGGCATCGAGCCACTGCTCTTCCCGGGCTGAGCCGTCGCGAAGGGGCCGCTGGTAACCTCGGTACGGACACGCCGATACGGAGGAATAGACATGGCAGACGCCTACACCAAGGTGCAGGTTGAGGACGTCGAGATGCGCGAGCGCAAGGGCGGCGGACCGGGGTCGCGCGACCTCTCAGGCGCGATTGGGGCCGAGACCATGACGCTTCGGTTCTGGAGGTTCGGACCGGGTGATCAGATGGCCTACCACCGCCACCAGGAGCAGGAGGAGATCTACGGGCTCCTCTTCGGCGGCCCCCAGGAGATGCTCATCGAGGGCGAGGTCGTGATCGTGAACGACGGCGACTGGATCCGGGTCCCCAAGGACACGGTGCGGCGGATTCAGAACAACTCCGACCGCGAGTCCAACTGGCTCATCATGGGTGCCCCTCCCGGTACCGGGATCACCGATGGCATTCGCATTAATCCAGAGACCGGCGAGGAGATCCCGCGCCCCTGATGGTCGAGCAGTACGACGCGATTGTGTGCGGGGGGTCCTTCGGGGGCCTCGCCGCAGCCCAACAGATCGGTGGCCGGGTGCTCATCATCGATCGTCTTGCGATCGGCGATGGCGAAACATCGGCGTCGGCGGTTCCGCTCGCCTGCCTCGAGAATATGGACATGAACGACTGTATCGATCAGGTGCATGAGCACATGTACATCCACACCCGACACCATGTGCAGCGGCTCACCTTCTTCCCATTCTGCACGTTCAACTACCGGGCTTTCTGCGAGGAGTTGTTCTCGCGTACGGGTGCTGACTATGTGCAGGCGCGCATCACTCGCGCCCGGGCTGGCCGCGTGGAGACCACGGCGGGCACCTTTGAGGCGCCCATCGTCATCGACAGTGCCGGCTGGCGTACCGCGGCGGGGAAGGGTGCTCGGAAGTCGGCCCGGGCGCCGCGAAAGAGCTTTGGCATCGAGTCGCGCCAGCCATTTCGCGGCGAGGGCCTCCACTTCTACGTGGGCCCCAGCCGTGGGCCCCGGCGTTTTTATTGGGCATTTCCGGCCGGCGACCATGTGCGGGCGGGGCTCGCGACCTACTCCGGGCACTCCGATTTGAGCGCCGACCTCGACACCTTCTGCAGCGAGTTGTCGCTTGGGGACCCCGGACAGATTCATGGTGGCTTCTTCACCTCCCGGCTCAGCGACCCCGTGCGCGACGGCATGTTTCTGGTGGGCGACTCAGCGGGGATGTGCCTGCCGGTGTCGGGAGAGGGCATTCGCCCCGCGCTCGTGTTTGGTCAGGTGGCCGGGCGGCTCGCCGAGCGTGTGCGCGCGGGCGAGATGCGTCTGGATGAGGCACTTTCGTCGTACCGGGCCTTTGTGAACTCCCGCGCGAAGGGGTACCGGATTCTCGATCGGCTGCAGACGGCACTGAACGTTCTGCCCGACCCATTGTTTGCGACATTCGCCCGGTTGGTGTCCAGCCGCCGGGTGCTGAGCTACGCCATTCGGGGATACTGGAACGTGGCCAGCCCCGACCTGCTCACGGCCGTACGCACGGCCGATCCGCTTCCCGTGACCGCCGTGCCCACCTGACACCGGAGCCCGTCGCTATGCTCTCGCCCGTGCTGGGAGCCGTTCTCACCGCGGCCGTCACGCCCTTTGATACCGAGGGGGCAGTGGACGACGCCGCCTATCGCGCGCTTGTGCGCTACCTGCTGATCAACGGGTCGGATGGCATCGTGGTGGCTGGAACGACCGGTGAGGCGTCAACGCTCACCGACGACGAGCGCATCGCCCTCTTCCGATCGACCGCCGAGGAGTGTGCCGGCATCGGCACCGTGGTGGCCGGAACCGGCAGTAATGACACGGCGCACTCCGTGCATCTGACTGATGTGGCCAAGGGCATCGGCGTTGACGCCGTGCTGGTGGTGACCCCGTATTACAACCGCCCACCGGCTGAGGGTATCCGCCGCCATGTCGCGGCCATCGCCGAGGTCGGCGTGCCGGTGGTGCTCTACAACATTCCCGGCCGCACCGGCATCAACATGCCTCCCGACCTTATTGCCGAACTGGCACGCATCCCCGGGGTTGCAACCCTGAAGCAGGCCAACCCCGATCTGGCTGAGGCCCGACGGGTGGCCGACGAGACCGACCTGGCGATCTACGCCGGGAATGACGACATGCTGCTGCCCATCCTTGAGATGGGGGGTGCCGGAGTGATCTCCGTCGCCTCTCACCTGGTGGGCGATCGCATGCAGCAGATGGTGGCCGCCGTGAACGCGGGCGACGTGGAGGATGCGCGGGCAATCGACGCGTCGTGCACGCCCCTGTGGAGCGGCCTCTTTGAGACGACGAATCCCATCCTGATCAAGGCTGCGCTCGACATGCTCGGGGTCATCCCCGGCGACGTCCTGCGCCTGCCACTTGTGGAGGCCACGGCCGGGGAGCGCAGCGCGCTCCGGTCGCTTCTCGTGTCGCAGGGCATTCTGCCCGCCTGATCCCAACGACTGGAAACACACTGAGCGACACAACCGACGCACCCGCCCTGCGGATTATCCCGCTTGGCGGCGTTGGCGAGATTGGCAAGAACATGTACGTGGTGGAGCACAACGATCGAATCGTCGTGATCGACTGCGGCGTGACGTTCCCGGGTCCGGATCAGCCGGGCGTGGATCTGATCCTGCCTGACATGACCTGGCTCGCCGAAAACCGTGAGCGCATTGATGGGCTCATCCTCACCCATGGGCACGAGGACCACATCGGTGCCGTGCCATGGTTTCTTCGTGCGGTTGGGCCGGTTCCGATTTACGGCACCCGCTTTACGCTCGCGCTGGTACGGGGAAAGCTCGACGAGCACCGCCTGCTGGGCGAGGCCGAGATGATTGAGATTGCCGCCGGCGAGCCACGTAGGCGCATCGGCCCCTTCGAATCCGAGTTCCTGCGCGTGACTCACTCCATCCCCGACTGTGTGGCGGTTGCCCTCCACTCACCGGCGGGCACGCTGGTGCACACCGGTGACTTCATGTTCGATCACCTTCCGATTGGCGGGCCGGACAAGGCCAGCGACATTCCAGGGCTTGCACGGCTCGGCGCCGAGGGAGTGCTGGTGCTCTTGGCTGACTCCACGAATGCAGACGTTCCGGCATCGGGCAAGCGGTACGAGGCATCGGTGGGGCCGGCGATGTCTGCGCTGTTCGCCACATCGCCCGGACGCGTGATCGTCACCACCTTCTCGTCTCACATCGACCGCATGCAGCAGGTGGTTGACGCCGCCTACCGCGACGGCCGGGTTGTGGGCGTGGTTGGTCGCTCAATGGTGCGAAACGTGGCTATTGCGCGCAACCTCGGTTACCTAAAGGACCCCGATGGCGTCATCATCTCCGACAAGGAGATCGCCGGTGTGCCCGATGACGAACTGGTGCTCCTGACCACTGGCAGCCAGGGCGAGCCTCTGTCGGCGCTTCGTCGCATGGCCAATGGTGCTCACCCCAAGGTGGACATCAAGCCGGGCGACACGGTGGTGTATTCATCGCGCCGTATCCCGGGCAATGAACTGGCGATCGACGAGACCATCAACCGCCTTGTGGCTGCGGGCGCGACAGTGGTGACCCCGGATGATCGTCCGGAGGTGCACGCATCGGGCCACGGTGTGCGCGACGACCTCATGTGGATGCTTCAACTCATCCGCCCGCGCTTCTTCGCTCCGATCCACGGCGAGGTGCGACACCAGAAGGCGCACGCAGTGCTTGCGAAGGGGCTTGGAATTGGCGAGCGCACGGTCATTCTTGAGAACGGAGACGTGCTTGAGGTATCGGCCGACGGCGTGGTGACCGGTGAGCGCGTTGAGTCGGGAATCACCTATGTCGACTCGTACGGAGTGAATGACCTCGGGGAGGGGGTCCTCCGTGACCGCCGCCACATGTCTGAGGACGGCCTGGTGCTGGTGATGGTGCAGATTGACACCCATGACGGCACGCTCTCAGGTACACCCGAGGTGGTCACCCGCGGATTTGCGGGCGCCGAGGATGAGGCGATGATCAGCGCCATCCGCGAGACCGTGGTGGCAAGTCTTCGCGAAAGCGCCGAGGAGCACATCCACGAGGTGGACGTGCTCACAAAGCAACTCCACGACGCCGTGGGCGCGCTGATCAACCGCAAGACGCGCAAGCGTCCGGTCATCCTCCCCGTGGTGGTGGAGGTCTAAGCAACCGAAGTCGGTCTGTCCGAGGCAGGAATCGGGGTGGGCGGGGTCCAAATGGATCCCGTACACCTCGACCCCGGGGAGACCGTGGCCGCAACCGCTACTCGCACCCGCACAGCAACCCGAAAGACCACTGCCACTAGGCGCCCTGCCAAGGACTCCGGGCGTTCGCCGCGGAAGCGCAGCGGAGGCGCTGGCGGCTACGGCCGTGAGATGACCGGAATGGTCATGATCGCGGTGGGAGGATTTCTCGCCGTCATTGTGTTCGCGGGCGTGGGGGGCGGGGTGGCCGGCCAGGCGCTCGAGTCGCTCATCCGCATGTGTGTGGGACGCGGGGTGGGGCTGGCGGCGCTTGTGATGGTGATCGTGGGCGTACACCTTGTTGTGCGCTTCGCGGTATTTGACGCGCGGGCATTTCGCATCGGGGCGTTGGTTGTGGGCATGGCGATCTGCCTCGGCCTGGCCTCTGGCCTGTTCGGGCCAGGCATGGATCTGTCGTATGGCTGGTCGAGCGTGCGTGAGATGAAGGCCAATGGCGGCGTGGTCGGGTCCGGCCTGTGGTGGGCCGCCGGCAGCACCATCGGTGCGGTGGGGGCAAACTTCCTCACAGTGCTCGGCATCGCCGCGGGCATGGTGCTTATGAGCGGCGCCTCGCTTGGCGAAGCGCTGCGTGGCTCGGGACGTGGGGCCGCGGTTGCGGGTGCGGCCGTGGGCCGTGGAATCGCAACGGCAACCGTCACCACTGTGCGGGGCAGCCGCCGGGCGTCGGATGAGGTGCGACTTATCGCACGGACAGTGGCCGCCCCGACGTCCCGCCGGGGGGTGGGATCGGATGAGCACCCGGTTGACGGTGCTGATCGCTATCCCGATCTGTTTGACGAAGATGGCGACCTGCCGTCATCTCCCGCGCTCGGCGTCACGTCGAGTGCCCTCGAAGAGGACGATGACATCGTCATTGAGGGCGCACACGATGTGTTCCACGATCCCATTGACGGTGATGAGACGGAGGACGACGAACACGACGCCGATCCGTTCGTGCAGGTGGATCTGCCGGGCGCGACCGCCGTTGGTTTGGCGGCTGCAGCAGTGGACGACCCCGCCGAGGGTAAGGTGCACGCCGGTCCGGGCACCATGCCGCGGGGCGGTTGGAAGCGGCCACGAAAGTCGATCCTGCAGAAGTCAACGGGCGGCAGCGGAACCTCGGCAGCGACCATCCGGGAAACATCGCGACGGCTGGTCGAGGCCCTTGCCGAATTCGGCGTCCAGGCCGAGATGACCAACGCGGTGTCGGGTCCGCGCATCACCCGATACGAACTGAAGCTTGCACCGGGCACCAAGGTGTCAAAGGTCAGCGCCCTGCGCGACGACCTGGCATATGCATTGGCTGCCAAGGATGAGATCCGCATCCTGGCGCCCATCCCCGGCAAGCAGGCCGTGGGTGTTGAGGTACCAAATCCCAACTCGCGCATGGTCACCCTGGGCGACGTGTTTCGCGACTTTCCCGACGGAACGGGCCCCCTGGCGGCATGGATGGGCCTCGACATCGGTGGCAAGGCCGTGTTCCTCGACATTGCGCGTATGCCACACCTCCTGATCGCCGGCTCCACCGGAACCGGAAAGAGCGTGTGCCTCAACGCCCTTCTTGCGTCCATCCTTCTGCGGGCGACCCCCGAGGAGCTGCGCATGGTGATGATCGACCCGAAGAAGGTCGAGCTCAATCACTACGAAGGGATCCCGCATCTGCTCACACCCGTCGTGACCAACATGAAGAACGCCACCGCGGTGCTCTCGAACATGGTGGGGGAGATGGAGTCGCGGTACGAGCTGATGGGCGCCTCCCGGGCGCGCAACCTCAACGACTGGAACTCAATCCGGCGCGGCCAGGGGCTCAGCGTCGTGCCGCACATCCTGGTAGTCATCGACGAGCTCGCAGACCTGATGATGGTGGCGCCGGGCGAGGTGGAGGACGCCATCATCCGGCTTGCGCAGAAGAGCCGTGCGGTGGGCATCCACCTCATGCTGGCCAC
>SYFI01000010.1 GCA_005800465.1 Actinomycetota bacterium
CTCGACGCCGGTCAGTGGATGACGCTGCCAGCAGCCCTCGGATGGGTCACCTATGCCCAGGCGAACGCCCAGGGGGGTTGGCACGCTCCTCGGGCAGCAGGGCAGGGCAACCGAGGCGTCACTGGTTGACGCCGCCCGCGTGCTCGCTGACGTCCGGCTGGCCATCGCCACGTTCGGCCCCGACGCGGTGGCCATGGTGAGGGCCTCACCATCCACCAGAACAATGTCCGATGCAGATGCCGTGGCCTTTCTCTCGGGCGACACCAACTTCATGGTGCGCGCGGGGGCCGCCAACAAGGATATGTACGAGAAGGAGTCGCGCGGGCGACATCCTGTTGTCGTTCAACGCACTGTCGGGCACCGTGGCGCAGACGCCGAAGCAGCAGGACCCCCTCCTCGCTGAGATCGTGCAGTCGGCCCGTGCCCTCACCTTCTACGTCCTCGGCAACACGCTGGTCACCGGGTCGTCGCTCGGCCTGTCCGGCCTCGGCCTGGGCAGCGATTCCACAACGGCAGCGCCGGCCCGACTTGAGTACGCGGTGACGGCATCAGCGGCCGGTACCGACGCGTGGCTGGGGTATGACCAGGCGCAGGGCTGGAATGTGAGCCCCGGGGTCTGGTCGAGCGCGTGGGGCACCGCGGTGTACGCATCGCTGAGGAGCGGCCCGAGACGCACGGCGGGGGCGGTCATCGCGCTCAACGAGCTCTGGCAGGCCGGCATCAATGGCCTCAAGCTGCGGGCAGCCGCGCAGGTTCCGGCACCCTGATCCATTACGCCTCTGTCGCACCGGCCTGCTGGCCATGTGGCCCATTTGGGCCGGGGCATAGAGTGGCCCCATGAATTCACCGACACTTGTAGTGATGGAGGGTGACGAGACCGGTCAGGAACTGCTGGAGCAGGCGCTCCGCGTAATGGCTCCGGACGTCATCGGCATCACGCTGGCCACTGAGCGGTACGACCTTTCGCTCGCGGCGCGCCGGGCGAGCAGAAACGGCGTGGTGCATGACGCCGCACAGGTGCTGGTGCGCACCGGCTACGGCCTGAAGGCCGCCACCGTGACGCCCGAGGAGACGGGTGACGTGGGGAGCCCCAACGCCACCCTGCGGAAGGAGATCGACGGTCGCGTGATCATCCGCACCGGCAGGCGAATCCCCGGCGTACGTCCCATCGGTGGCGTGCACGCCCCCATCTCTGTGGTGCGCATGGCTGTTGACGATGCCTACGACGCGCGCGAGTGGCGCGAGGGTGAGGGCATGGACGAGGTGGCATGGCGTGAAGAACACATCTCACGTCGCATCTGCCGCGCGGTGGCAGAGTTCTCGTTTCAGCAGGCGGTGCGCATGAATGCCACGGTGATGGGTGGCCCCAAGTGGACCGTCTCCCCGGTGTACGAGGCATGCTCAAAGAGGAAATGGATGCGGCATCGGGTCGCTACCCGGGCATCACCTACAAGCCCACGCTCATCGACGCGCTGTACGCCGTGCTCGTGAGCCATTCGGGCGAGACGCTCGTGGTGCCGTCGCTCAACCGCGATGGTGACCTGCTGTCGGACATGGTGCTGCAGCTATTCGGCACCATCGCCGGGGCTGAGTCGCTGCTCCCGGCGTTTGACGACGACTTCCGCCCGTCGGTGGTGATGGCCGAGGCACCGCACGACCGCCCCCACGCTGTTCGGCAAGGACGTCGCCAACCCGCTGGCAATGATCCTGGCTGGTGCCGCGGTACTGGGGTACATGCGATCCGATGAGGCATCCCGTGCCTCCCGCGCCATCAACGAGGGTGCGCTCGAAGCGGTGTCTGACGGTGTACGCCCGCCCGACCTCGGCGGCGACTGCTCCACCACCCACTTCACCGATGAGGTCATCCGACGGGTGCGCTCGAAGTTGGATGTGTGGGAGGCGCTTGGTGACAGCGCCGGTCCCCAGGCGATCTAACGCAGGACCGTACGACCGAGATCGGTCCCCGGCAGCGAGCCGGGAGCCGTGGCTACCACTGTCACCGTTGACCGACCGCGACGCACCCCCGAGTTGAGGCGCAGCGTTGCCCACCGTGTGCCCGCGTGGGAGAACCGCACCACCGCGACACCCATCACCCGGCTACGGCCCCCTCGTGCCGGGCGTCTGATGACAAGCGCAGCGCGTGCTTTGCCCGACGCCCATACGCGAACACGGAGCGGCCCATGCAGCGGGGTGGTGCGCGGCACCGTGAGGCGCACGCGGACCTGCGGCCGGTCGGCATCGCTCGCGCCGGTCGCCGCCTCGCCTGTGGGCGGCTGACCGGCCACAGGGCCACCGGGTGCGTCGGGCACACCATCAAGACCCTGGGCGATGGGCACGAGGGCACCGTCCCCGCTGCCCCCGAGGTCGATCCCCGGCACTCCGGGAAGGCGCCCGAAGGGTCCGAGGGGCCCGAAGGGTCCGAGGGCCAGTGGCTGCAACTCGATGGCGCCGAGGTCGATGTGTGCGCCTGCCCGACGTGGATTCCCGAACACGTCGGTGGCATATGCCGCGGCGGCAGCACGTACCGAGCCATCGTCGGACCCGTCAACCACGGGCGATCCGATCTGCGGGGTGAGCGCGCGCAGGTCGGGTGAAAGCGGGTTGACATCCGAGAGAAAGCGTGGGTCGGCTGCCCGCCAGCTTCCCGCCACCACTCCTCCGTCCCCGGCCACGACGAGGTGGTTGATGTCGCGGGGCGCGGGCTGACTCCAGAGAAGGGACGGCCCCGCCGATGTGAACACGGCCTCGCCGGTCGCGCGGGCAGGCCATGCCGGTGCCGGGTTCACTCCGAGCCTCACTGCGGATGGAATGCACTGGCTGCTTCCAGCGCTGATCACGCCCGCGAGCGACGCGAGCGAAGCCGACGCGCCCTGTTCGTTCCGGCCGGAGATGGAGATGGCATCGCGGCACTGCGCCCCGGCCGCCGCGTACACCGTTGAGAGCGTGAGCTGTACGCGGCTGCTGGGTGCCCCCACGCCACCCCGCGCATGGGTGACCATCAGCGCCTGCTGCGACGGCTGCACGTTGGCGATGATCGAGTTGCCCACGTCGAGTCGGCCCTTGCGGGCCTCGAGCATTCCGAGCACGGCCGAGGACGAGATCGTCATTCCCCGGGCGCCGTCATTGGCAGTGGTACTGACGTTGCCCGATATCGTGCTGCGATCAATCGTGCCATCGAACAGTTGCACCGCTGGCCTGGCGCCACCGCCGAGCGCCGTGATGCTGCTCTGCGAGACGGTGGAGACGCCGTCCACTGCCACGAGCGGTGCCCCGTCGATATCGCGTACTGCCAGCGTCACGCCCCGCATGGATGATGCGGCCATAAGGGAGATCACGTTGCGGGGACTGGCTGGATCACGCATGTGGGTACCCGCGATGGCCAGAGCGCGGATCGTGCTGCCGGCGAGCGTGATGTGGGGAGTCTGCCCCGGCTGGGGTACCCCCAGCAGGATAACCGCCCCGACCCCACCAGGGCCGCTGATATTCACCTTCCGGGTGGTGAGGCCGAATTCCAACGAGCGGTCAAGCACGTGGAATCCCGAGGCCAACGTGATGGCCATAACCGGTCCGGCCACAGGGAGGGCGGCAACCTTCGCGCGCGCTCCGCTCAGCGTCTCGCACGGCAGCAGCGGGGTGATCACACACTGCGCGTCACTTCCGTGAAGAGGGTCCACGGAGATGGGGTTGAGCGCCTGTCCATATGCGAACCCAGCAGTGGTGGCGGCGATGGCCGCACAGCCAAGCGCCAGAAGGGCACCTCGTCTTGCCGAACGCACGAACATGAGATGAAGCATACTCCAGAGTGATCAGGCCGTGCTGAGTCGCAGTTCCGGCCGCCGCCCCTGCCAGCCGCACCACAGTGCAAACAACACGATGGCGATTGCCGAGCCGGTCCAGTGCTGGCCGGTGAACACGCCCAGCAGACTGATGAGCCCGGCGACGATGGCACCCGCAAATGTGGGCACCAGCGGCAGGTGCACCACACGTACCGTTACATAGGTGGCGATGAGCCACGCAGCAGGACCGATGAGCCAGCCCCATGTCTCAAAGAACGAGTGGGGAAGGGTGAGTCCGGTCGTCGCGCCGAGAATGGCGACGATGATCGCCTGGCACAGCGTGGCCCTCCAGAGGATCCCCCAGTCCATGGGCGCCTAGCCGTCGAGCAGATCGGGCAGATAGGGAATGTTTCCCCTGGCATCGCCCGGGGGCATCCCCACCACGACCTCCGCGGTGATGTCGTCAACGCGTGCCTCGGACGGCGGCTCCTGTCCGGACATGTCACGGACGGGTCCCCCGGGGCCTGCGGTGTCGATCCACTTCTGCACGTACTCGGCCTCGCGGCTGTAGCCAAGATCGTTGAACACGGTCACTGCGCGGTGCTGGTCTTCCATCCATGCCAGGCGTCCATCGCCCTTGGGGCCATCGCCGTATGAGGTGGTGACCGAGCGCACCATGGCGCCGGTGGGGTGGTACATCATCCCCTTCAGCATGATCGCCCGCATGTCGTGATCGCAGTCGGCACCCCACATGCGCCAGAACAGGGCGGTTTCCTCAACCGTGCGGCGCAGGTCGGTGCCCTTGGCGCTCGGGTCCTGCCAGCGCAGCGCCATGACGCGGCGATCGCCCTCAGACAGGGTTGTGGTTCCCCCCAGGTCAACGCCGTACCCATGCAGGCGCACTTCGCTCTGCAGTTCAATGGTGAGGCCCGGCCCGTAGCCGATAATCTTGCGGCCCTCTGTACGCCACCGCGGCGCGTTGCGTCCGTAGGCGTAGCGCAGGCGGGTGACCATTCCGATCTCCACCTCGCCCTCAAGCACCACCACCTGGCGGATGAACATGCCGGGATGCGATGCCTGCACGGGGCCACGGGTGGGAACCATCATGCAGTCGATCACCCGCACGAGCCCCGCGGGGCTCTTCAGGTCGGTCTCCACAATGAGCGTGCCCTCGCGGTGACGGTGGGCCACGGTCTCAGAGTCGGGGAAGATCAGCTCCACGCCCCCGCCACGCTCATGGTCAACAAGACGGCTGATGATGGTGGGCTGGTCGATGCGCGGTGCAACGAGCCAGGTGAGCGTGGCGTTCTCGTCAACCAGACCCATGGCCCGGCCGTCGGAGATCAGAAGGGGTTCAGACATGTGGGCAGGCTAGCCGAGGTCCAGCACCTAGAATCGTCTTTATGGAAATCGAGATCACCTTCATCTCCGATCCGGGGTGCCCTTGGGGCTACTCCGCATCGCCATCGCTGGCCGCGCTGCAGTGGCGTTACGGCCCACGCCTGACCTGGCGACTGGTCACCATCGGGCTCGCCGAGGACGCCTCAATGTACGAGTCGCGCGGCTACGACCCCTTCATGATGGGCGAGCGCATGGAGATGTTCCGTCAGTTCGGCATGCCGTTTACGGTCGGTCCCCGCGCCCGCCTCACCGGAACCGGGCGGGCATGCAGGGCCCTCCAGGCCGTACGGGCGCTGTCCCCCGGTAACGAGATCACGGCCTTCCGTGCGCTGCAGTTCAGCTGGTTCACCACGCGAATGCTCATGGATGAGGACGAGAACATCGCAGCGGCACTTGCCGGCGTCCCGGGCCTGAATGTGCCCGCAGTGATGGGCCTGCTGGACGACCCCGCGATCGAGGCGGCGTATCAGGCCGACAGAGCAGAGGCACGCACGGCCGCGGGCAGCCCCACGGCATTTCAGGGCAAAGCAGCCATTACCGATGGGGCCGTGCGGTACACCGCTCCATCACTCATCTTTCGCGCAGGCGACCGCACGCTCGAGGCCGGTGGATTTCAGTCGATGGAGGCCTACGACGTAATTGTGGCCAATCTGGACCCCACGGGATCGCGACGCGACGTGCCCGAGGATCTGCCGGAGGCGGTGCTCGGCGAGTTCCCGCTCGGCCTCACCACTCAGGAGGTGGCCGAGGTGATGCGCACCGACATCGAGCAGCCGATCAACCGAACGGCCGCCGCGCAGTCGCTCATCCGTGCCGTAGGCCGTGGCACCGTGGCGGTGCGGCCGCTGGGTGATGATGGCCTGTGGACCGCGACCCAGACGGTATGAGAGAAGAGGTCAGCCATCAGGGTCGGGCGCTCGGACCGCTCGGGAACGACTGCGTCGACCGATGCGAAATCCACTGGTCGCCGCATGTGCACCCGACGCAATCGCCGTATGGCTGCTGGTCATCCCGGCCGTGATCGGCGCCTTCGTGCCCACGTTTGTCAGTGGCGAGCTCGCCATTCCCCACCGACGGTTGGGGCGGTACGGTTGAGCCATGCAGAACCCCGAATGGATCAACGACCTGCGGCACCCCCCGCCCCTAGGCTTCCACGACGGCAAGGAGGAGTGAAAGCGGCTGCTCAGTGAGTTGGTGGGCACGTTCTTCCTCGTGCTGGTCGCCGCGGGCGCCGGGATGGTAATGGCCCAGTATCCGGGAACGGTCACGCTGCAGGCCGCAGTGGTGGCACCGGGCCTCATGGTGATGGCCATCACCATGTTCATGGCCAGGGTGTTGGGCGCGCACCTCAATCCGGGAGTGAGCGTGGCCTTCGCGCTTCGTGGCGACTTCCCGTGGTACCGCGTGCCCGGCTACGTCGTCATGCAGCTGTTGGGGGCCATCGTCGCCGCTGGGCTGCTTGAGGTGCTCACCAACCAGTCGGCCAAGGCGGGCGGGTCATACCCGGGCGCCAGTACTGGCGCCGTGGCGGCCTTTGCCACCGAGGCCGTGCTCACCTTCGGGCTGGTGAGCGTCATTCTCGGTACCGCCTCTGGCGCATAGAACATCGGCATCATCGGCGCCATTGGCGTGGGCGGCTACATCGCGCTCGCTGGCCTGTGGGGCGCACCGCTCTCCGGGGCGTCAATGAACTCGGCCCGCACCTTCGGGCCAGATCTTGTGGGCGGAGACTTCAGCGACTTCTGGGTGTACGTGGCCGGACCATTCACAGGCGTGTTCATCGCCGTTGGCATCGCCTATCTGCTGCGTGGGTCAGGGGGAGGGGCGGATGGTTCGGACGCGGCGCAGGGCTCCATCAAGACCCTCATGAAGGATGCCGAGAAGAAGTAGGCCGGGCGGCGCCCTTACTCCATCGGGGCCAGATGCTCCCGGCAGGCCGCCTCGTGGCCCGACCGAGAGATGCCCTGAAGCGACACCTCCACTGGCCATCCGGGGTCGGCCCCCCCGGCATCCTCGGGCGGTGCAGTGACCACGGCTTTCCACCGATCGGCCGAGCAGTACCAACCATCCGCGGCGAACTCGTTCAGCAGGTCGTGAAGGATGTCGGGCGGCCCCAACAGCAGGTAGCTCTTGGGGGTCAGAGGTGTCGGTGTGTCCGTCACGCGAGGGAGGATAGAGTCCCCGCCCGTGACGTCCCACAAGCACCGCTCATTCACCGGCGAAATCGCCATGATGTTCGAAGACCAGCACCCGTACCGGGGCCGGGTCCTGCTCATCACCCTCGACACCACCGTGCCGCTTGAGCTCAACACCTTTGAGGTGACGGGCGAATTGGCCGACCGCTTGGTGGACGTGATTGAGGAGGGGCAGATCGTGCGCATCGACTGCCGTGGCGACACGCAGGAGGTTGTGTCGCCCGAGAGCATCGAGACCTCCGACAAGACGGTGGCCATCGTGCTCGACATCGTGGTGATCGAGCAGGCGTGATCACCGAGTTCCTCACGATCGGGGGCGATGGCCCGGCGCTTGCGGCCGACATCACCCGGCCCGATCTCGGGGCACCGGTGGCGGGCGTGGTGGTGTGCCATCCGCACCCTGCATACGGCGGCACGCGGCAGTCGCACATCGTGCGGGCGCTGGTGCGGGCATTCGTCGACCGGGGCATGGCCGCGCTCAGTTTCGACTTCCGCGGTGCAGGCGAGAGCCAGGGCGAGTCTCAGGGCAGCACGACCGAGTGGAGCGACGTCATCCGTGCGCTCGATGCGCTTGAGGATGCACTGCCGCCAGGTATTCCATTCGCACTCGCCGGGTATTCATTTGGTGCCTGGAGTGCGGTAAACGTGGCCGCTGGCGATCCCCGGGTGCTGGCCATTGCGCTGGTGGCTCCGGGTGCTTCGATGCCCGCCACCCTCGACGGCCGTCCCATCGCCATCGCGCACCCCGAGCACGACCACATCACCGAGCCCCAGGTGCTGGCCGACTGGCTGCAGGCGATCGGCGGCGGTGAACTCGCGGTCATTCACGGTGCCGACCACTCCCTGCGTGATCGCGCGGGAGAGGTGTCAGATTACCTTGGTGACTTTTTGGCCCGCGTCCTTTTGGCTCCCGCGAATTAGAGTGCCAGCCATGACGACGAACCCGTACCAGCAGCCTTCAGACCCCGCCAAGCGCAAGAGCGCCGCGATGACCGACGGTGCCGACCGCGCAGCAGCCCGCGCCATGCTCAAGGCCATTGGCTTTGACGACGCCGCACTGGCCAAGCCCATCATCGGCGTTGGCACGACATGGATCGAGACCATGCCGTGCAACATCAACCAGCGCGATCTGGCCAAGCACGTGAAGGTGGGCATCCAGAAGGCCGGTGGAACGCCCATGGAGTTCAACACCATTTCGGTGTCAGACGGTGTGTCCATGGGCACCGAGGGCATGAAGGGTTCGCTGGTGAGCCGCGAGATCATCGCCGACTCC
>SYFI01000150.1 GCA_005800465.1 Actinomycetota bacterium
CCACGTTGGCAATGACCTCGTTGGTGTTCATGTTGGTTGACGTCCCCGAACCGGTCTGGAACACGTCCACCGGAAACTGATCGTCAAGCTCGCCGCGCGCCACAGCCATTCCGGCCTCTGCAATCGCGGTGGCGATGCCGGCCTGAAGCAGCCCCAGCTCGCCGTTGGCACGGGCGGCACTCGCCTTGATGCGCCCCAGCCAGTGAATTACCGGGGCCGGCACCGGCTCGCCCGAGATCGGGAAGTTGTCGACCGCCTTATCGGTCTCTCCACCCCACAGCTTCGCCATTCCATCCCCCTGTTTCGAATCAATCGCCGAGCGAGGCTACCAACGCACAGAGCCCGGTCGTGGGTTGCACCGTGTAAGAGGAGCGATGGTCGCCCATTAGCATCTCAGCGAAGATCAGCCAGCGCGTCGAGAATCCCCTCTGCCGCCTTCACCCCGAGCCCCAGATGCGACACCCGCAGGTGCTCATCGGGTGAGTGATAGCCGTCGTCAGGCAGCGCGAACCCGCTGAGCACCACCGACGTCCCGCGGGCCGCCATTGCCGCCACCACGGGGATGCTGCCGCCGATCCCCACGGGCGTCACCGGCATGCCCGTCCCGGCCTCGATTCCCGCCATTGCCGCTCGAATAACCGGGTCGTCGGGGTCAATCCGGCTGGCACCAGCCACGCCAAGCCCCTCAATCTCCAGATCGCACCCCGCAGGTGCCGCCGCACGCAGCATCCCTTCGAGTACCGTCGCCAGATGATCCGCCGATCCACCAGGCGGAACACGCATGGACAGCGTGGCCTCGGCTGTCGCGGGAATCGTCGTGGCCACCACGTCGGGATTACCCGTGCGTATCCCGTGCACATCCACGGCAGACAGCATCGTGGTGCGCAGGTGGTACTCATCGGCTGCCTGAGAATCTGCTGGACGACCACCCGCCGCAGTAAGGAGCCCGGCGCCATTCGGAAGCGTCCGCCAGGACTCCACCTCAGCGGGAGTAGGCGCCAGCACGCCCTCTGAGAGCGCTGAGGGAACGCGACCATCCACCGGCGTGACGGCCGACAGCACGGTCATCAGCACGTGGGCCGCATTCAGCGCCGCGCCCCCGTGCATTCCCGAGTGCAGGTCTGCCGCAGCCCCACGGACGCGCACCCGGTAGTACGCGAGGCCGCGCAGTCCGGTGCACACCGCCGGCCGCCCGGGACCCACCATGGGGGAGTCGAAAATCACTGCGGCACGCGGCGGCCGGGGATCCTGGGCCACCCAGTCGGCTGCAGAGTGGCCCCCGCTCTCCTCTTCCCCATCCACCAGCACACGCGCGCGCACCCGCAGCCGCCCCGCGGCGCGCATGCGCTGAAGGGCCACCAGCAGCATGAAGAGATTTCCCTTGTCGTCACTCGCACCGCGGCAGTACAGGTTGTCGCCCCTTGCCGTGGGCTCAAAGGGCGGGCTGGACCACAGTGAGGGATTCCCAGGGGGCTGCACGTCGTAGTGCCCGTAAATGAGCACCACGGGCGCGTCGGGGTCGCCATTGCTCGGTGGCACCTCGCCGACTACCAGCGGATGCCCGGAGGTCACGATTACTTCGGCCATCCCGCCAGCCAGCCGAATCTCCTCGGCCACCATGGCCGCGGCGGTCTTCATGTCGTCGGCGTGCTGCGGCATCGCGCTGATGCTCGGCACGGCCAAGAGCGCCATCAGGCGTCCCATCTCTTCGTCTGTCATACGACGATGATAGAAACACATGCATGACCCCACCCCGCGTACGTGCACTTGCCCTCATCTCCACCGTCGTGCTCGGCGCCTCGGTGCCTGTCGGCTGCGGCGGATCGAGTGGCAGCACAACCACCACTGCGACCCCGTCTGCGACCACGTCGCCCGGCGATGGCACGGTCACCATCCAAACCGACACCGTCGTCACCAACACCGCCCCCGCCACTCGTACTTCCAGCACCACCGGCAACCCGCAGCTCGACAACGCCATCACCGAAATGACGACGGCGGTCCGGGAGACCATGGCGGATATTCAGGGGACCGCCGACGCCGCATCCCTCACACTGATGATCACCACACGTGCTGAGGCGTTCGACCGGGCCAGTCAGCAGGTACACGACGTTGTCGCAGAGGACGGCGCCACGACCAACACGCAGCACGCCATCGATCAAGCCACGCCGGCACTGTCGCAGGCCTACCGGGACTTCACCGACGCCGCGGCGCAGGCGGCTGATAGCAATGACCGCGCCGGGCTCGCATCGGCGAAGGCCGCCCTTACCGACGCGCTGCACACATTCGGCGAGTTGGCGGGCACCGGAAACTAATTCTCGTGCCGACAGAGGCCCCAGCGCCAGTTAGGCCGTCGCCTTTGCCTTCTTCCGCCGCTTCGGCGGGGCCTCGGGCACCAGCACGCTCTTAAGGAACTCCCCCGTGTGCGACTGCGCCACCGCGGCAACCTGTTCGGGAGTGCCAGCGGCGATGATCTGCCCGCCCGCATCCCCGCCCTCAGGCCCCAGATCCACAATCCAGTCGGCTGCACGGATCACGTCGAGGTTGTGCTCGATCACCAGCACCGTGTTGCCTGAGTCCACAAGCCGCTGCAGCACCTCGAGCAGCTTCTCGATGTCGGCGAAGTGCAGCCCCGTGGTGGGTTCGTCGAGCACGTACATGGTGCGTCCCGTGGCGACCTTGGCCAATTCGGTGGCCAGCTTCACACGCTGGGCCTCGCCGCCCGACAGCGTGGTGGCCGGCTGCCCCAAGCGGATGTAATCAAGCCCCACGTCGTGCA
>SYFI01000011.1 GCA_005800465.1 Actinomycetota bacterium
CCGCGTCAGAAGTCGCACGGTTGGGGTCAGTCCCCGGTGGGGGTCAGTCGCTGCGCCAAAAGGTGCGCGAGGGGAGACGGGGGTGAGTGCCCCTGCAAAAAAGCGTGAGGGCCTGGGTGCGGAATGGTCCGCGCCCAGGCCCTCAGGACGGTGACGGCAATGGAGTTGCGAGGGAGCGAGGTTGCTCGGCCCCCCGGCTGCAGCTGCTCATCAGGGGAGTCGCTCCCTAGCTACCGCCACCTGCGCAACTATGGTCAACGATTATTTGGACCACCTCCTTTCAGCGTTGGAGGAGATACTAGAACTCGTTGAGGACGTTCCGCAGTGCGTTCAGCGCGTTCGTAAGCTCGTCGCCCGTGATCACCAGCGGCGGGAGGAACCTGACGGTGGTGGCGCTGGTGTTATTCACCAGGAAGCCACGCTCGAGCATCGCCAGCACTACGTCGGCGCCACGCGGCTCATCAATCTCGATTGCGCACATCAGACCACGACCACGCGCCTCAATCGCCAGGCCGTCGTCTACCAGCCCCTGAAGGCCGCCAAGGAAGCACGCGCCCTCTGTACGCACGTGCTGCTGCAACGCCGGGTCACTCAGCACCCTGGCAGCGGCCAGCGCCGACGCGCATGCGAGCGGGCTGCCCGCGAATGTCGACCCGTGGTCGCCAGGCTGGAACACCGCGTCAATGCCCGGCCTCGCCGTGACGGCCCCAATTGGGAACCCGCCGCCGAGGCTCTTGGCCAGACACATCACGTCGGGCTCAATTCCCGCGTCCTGATACGCGTAGAGCGGCCCGGTGCGCGACATACCCGTCTGGATCTCATCGACGATCAGCAGGGCGCCGTGCTCGTCGGCCAACTGACGCGCCAGCCGTACGAAGTCGTCATCGAGCGGATACACGCCGCACTCGCCCTGCACGATCTCAATGACGATGGCGCAGGTCTTCTCGCTCACCGCCGCGCGCAGGGCGTCCTTGTCGTTGCGCGGCACGTACCGCGCACCCGGCATCAGCGGCTTGAAGGCTTCCTGCTTGCCCGGCTGACCGGTGAGCGCCAACGCTCCCATCGTCCGCCCGTGAAAGCCGTCCTCAAGCGACACGAACTCGTTGCGGTCAGGGCCACCGTGCTTGCGCGCCAGCTTGATGGCGGCCTCCGACGCCTCGGCGCCGGAGTTGCAGAAGAACACCCGGCCGCTCATGGAAGTGTCGCGGATCCACTCGGCAAGCTCCACCATGGGCTCGGTGTAATAGAGGTTGGAGGTGTTGATGAGCGTGCCGGCCTGCTCGCGGATAGCCGCCACCACATCGGGGTGGCAGTGCCCGGCGTTGATCATCGAGATGCCCGACATCAGGTCGAGGTAGCCGCGGCCCTCAGGGTCAAAGAGCCACGCGCTCTCGCCCCGCACAAACTCCACGGGGTAGCGCCCGTAGTTACTCATGAGCGCCGCCTGCTCGCGCTCAATCATCTCCGGACGGATCACGCCCGGGTGACCATCGTGCCGAGGCCCTCCTCGGTGAACAGCTCCATGATCACCGAGTGCGGCACGCGGCCGTCAACGATCTGCGCGGCCTCCACCCCACCCTTCAGGGCATCGCGCACGGCCGACAGCTTGGGGATCATCCCCTCGTCAACGTCGCCTGCCTCGAGCATGGCCTCAATGTCGAGCAGCGAGCACCGCCCGATGAGCGTGGTCTTGTCGTCAAAGTCTTCGTACACGCCCTCGACATCGGTGAGGAAGATGACCCGCCGGGCACCCAGCGCCTTGGCAAGCGCACCGGCCACCGTGTCGGCATTGATGTTGTAGCTCTGCCCCTGCGCATCAACGCCCACAGACGCGACGACGGGAACGAACCGGCCCAGATCGCTCAAGATGTCGGGATTGATGCGGGCAACGTCGCCCACAAAGCCCAAGTCACCGCTATCGCTGTTGGCCTTCCTGGCCTCAATCAAGCGGCCGTCGTCGCCGGAGAGCCCCACGGCCTCAATGCCAGCCACGTGCAGCTGGGCCACGATCTCCTTGTTGATCTTGCCGATGAGCACCATCTTCACAAGTTCCATGGTGGGCTCATCGGTCACCCGAAGGCCATCCACAAAGTTGATGTCGAGCCCGAGGCGCTCGGAGTACTTGCTGATGTCCGGGCCGCCGCCGTGCACCACAACGGGGTTGAGGCCCACGAGCTTGAGCAGCGCGATGTCGCGCGCGAATGATGCCTTGAGCTCCGGCTTGGTCATCGCCGCGCCGCCGTACTTCACCACCACCGTGGCCCCGGCGAACTGCTGGATAAACGGCAGGGCCTCGAGCAGCACGGCTGCCCGTGCCTCGACCTCGGCCCGTTCCGGAAGATGGTCTCTGCGGCTCGTCTTGCCCATAGATGCGGCAAGGTATCAGCAGGTTCCGCCGAGCCCCCTGCTCGCAGCGGCATTTCGCAACGCCGCTCGCACCGCCGGCCGTCTTAGGCTGCAGTCGGCGCCGGGCCGTCGTCGTCAGCCGCGTACGGGTATCTCGCAACCAATTTCAAGTCGTCCGCCACGACCGAGTTGCAGTCAATCGTGTTACCGAAGGCGTCAAACCATTCGACGATCGGTGACGGCGTTCCCTCAAGATCCATCACCACGCCCTCTGTCCCGGCGGGAATCGGAGGCGCGGGCCAAGGGTCGTCGGGACCAGTGGACGACGCCGGGATGGCGGTCAGAAGCCGACCCTGATCGAACATCGTGAAGTTCATGGTCGAATCCGAGCGCCAGTCCTGCGCGCAGCGGGGTACGCGGTGACGAAGCGTGATGTCGACTCTCCGATGAGTACACACCAGATGGTCAGGAGAATCATGTGGCGCTCGTTCTGACCCACGAATGCGCCACGGACCTCGTAGTTCGTGCCGCCAACCCTCTGGACGGGTCGCGCGCTCACGACCGTGCAGTTATTCGCATGAGCGATCAGGGATGACCGAAGAAGTGCCGGGTCCGTGAAACCAAGCACCCCGACGAAGAGCCACGACTTATCGGCGTCCCTCCGGCGCTGGTCGCGGTCGTGGCGGCGTGCGCGATCAGGCAGGAAGTCGAGCTTGCGCTCATCCACCTCTGCGCGCCGCCAGTCGGGATCATCGATTTGCACACGGCGACGCTATGCCGCCCCGGCGCACCGATGGCCCACGCTCCGTGCCGGTTGTGTGCTTTACGTGCGGTAGTCGGCGTTCACGGACACGTACCCGTGCCCGAGGTCGCTGGCGAACAGTTCCGCGAGCCCATCGCCGCGTCCAAGGCCCACCTGGATCTCGTACTCCGGGCGCGCCATCACCTCGTCAATCCCCTGGCCATCCGGCAGCACGCCGTCAAAGCGCAGGGTGAAGTCCACATGGCCTCCGGTGAGTGCGAGCGCCTGACCAACAGCCTGGTTGATGCGGCCCCAATTGGCGTCGCGGCCGTACACCGCGGTGCGCACCAACGCGCTTTCGCCAACGGCCCGCACCACCCGCTCGGCCTCTTCGTCGTCCAGCGCCCCATCCACCACCACGCGCACTGCATGCTCGGCGCCCTCGCCATCCTTCACCATGAGAATCGCGAGGTACCGGCAGATGGCAGAGAGCGCATTGGCGAACAACGCGAGGTCGTCGCCCTCAATGGGCGGGCCCTCCCCATTCCCGATCACCAGCAGCGTGTCGCTGGGGCTCATCTGGCCGTCAACTGAGATGCGGTTGAAGCCACTGCCCGCCGCCGCCCGCGTTGCAGCGAGCAGGTCGTCGGGAAGCACACAGGCATCGGTGGTCGCGTACGCCAACATCGTGGCCATGTCGGGGCGGATCATTCCGGCGCCCTTGGCGGCGGCGCCGATAGTCACCTCGCCAGAAGTGAGCGCCAGCCGAAAGGTGCCGCCCTTCGCGAAGGCATCGGTGGTGCGGATGGCCTCGCCGAAGTCCGTGCCCCCGTCGGAAGTAAGTGCCGCAGCAGCCGAATCCATGCCCGCGGTGAGCAGCTTCATGGGCAGACCCTCGCCGATGAC
This sequence comes from Actinomycetota bacterium, assembly GCA_005800465.1. Classification (GTDB taxonomy): domain Bacteria; phylum Actinomycetota; class Thermoleophilia; order Miltoncostaeales; family Miltoncostaeaceae; genus SYFI01. The sequence goes on from SYFI01000011.1 coordinate 3,995, forward strand.
CCCCGTCGAGCACACAGCGAGGCTGCCGGTGGGAACCCGGGCCGCGGCGGCGGCGATCTCCCCCATCGCACGGGCATCCGCAATTCCCTGCTCGCCCGTTGCGGCATTGGCGCAGCCGCTGTTCACCACTACGCCGCGCAGACCACCGGGGTGGAGCGTGCGTGTGTAGATAACGGCTGCAGATGGCAGGGCGCTCGGGGTGTCGACGATGGCCGACGCCGTGGGCCGGTCGCTCACCAGCAGCCCCAGGTCGAGCTGCCCCTCGCCCTTCAACCCCGCGGCGACACCCGCCGCACGGAAGCCCTCTGGCGACGTGACGCCGGTGCCCTCCACCCTCGTGAGGCCCTCAGGCGCGCCGATCCAGTCGGTGCGCAGAACCGGGGCCCAGTCGGTCAGAGGAGCCCCTCGGTCTCGGGTCGGCCCGCCATGAGGTTGAGGTTCTGAACTGCCTGACTGGCGGCGCCCTTCATCAGGTTGTCAATCACCCCGAAGGAGATGAGACGACCGGATGCCTGGTCAACCATTGGGCACACCTGCGCAAAGTTGTTGTGCTGCACTGCCTGCATGCCGGGTGGGGTCTCCACCACCTCCACAAACGGATGGCCGTCGTAGAAGTCGGTGTAGGCCTTCGTCAGCTCATTCTGCGTGGGGGCATCCCCTGTAAACCGCGCGTAGGCGGATGCCAGCAGCCCGCGATCAACCGGAACCAGATGCGGGGTAAACACCACATCGGCACCCATTTGCTGGGCGATCTCGGGTGTGTGCCGATGGTTCAGCACCTTGTATGCACGCACGCTGTCGGCCACCGAGCAGTAGTGCACGTCGGGGCCAGGGGTCTTTCCCGCCCCGCTCACGCCACTCTTGGCGTCGATCACGATGTCGGTGATGCGGCCTTTCATGGGCAGGAGCGCCAGCAGCGACGCCGTGGGATAGCAGCCCGGGTTGGCCACAACGCGCGCACCCTTGATGGCCTCGCGGTTGATCTCGGGCAGCCCGTACACGGCCTCGGCCAGCAGATCGGGACGCGGGTGGTCAAAGCCGTACCAATGCGGGTAGGCGGCAGGATCGCTGAGGCGGTGGTCGGCCGACACATCGACCACTCGCACGCTGCGGTCAACCAGTTCGCTCACCACGTCCGCAGCCTCGGCGTGTGGGTAACACACGGCGGCGAAGTCGCCTGCAGCCACGCCGTCCAGATCGAGCTCCTGCAGTACCGCATCAACCCGGTACTCGGGTGCCACGTCGACAATGCGCTTGCCGGCGTCGGCCCGGGCGGTCATCTGACCCAGCGTGAAGTGCGGGTGGGCGTCCACCAGCGCCGCCAGTTGCGCACCGGCGTAACCAGCGGCACCGATGACGTGCACCGTGCTCATGAGCGCAGCACGGCTCCGACCGCCTCACGGAGGGCGGTCATAGCGCGGTCGGTAACGGCGTCGATCTCATCGTCGGTGAGGGTACGCCCGGGGTCGGCGATGTGCGCACGCACGGCAAGGCTCACGTGCCCGTCGGGCACCTGATCGCCGTCGTAGTGATCAAACACCTCCACCTCGCGCACCAGATCCCCGCCGGCCTCGCGCACCACCTCAAGCACCCGCGATGCGGGCACGGAGTCGGGCACGATCACCGCGAGGTCGCGGGTCGACACCGGCACCGAAATAAGGTCGACGTACTTGCGGGGCTCGGCAGGGCGCTGCCTGGCGAGGTCGGCAATCCACAGGGTCACGATTACCACTGGGCCCTTCACGTCAAACGCCTGCAGTACCGCGGGGTGCACCTCGCCGGCGATACCGATCCGGTGGCCATGAGCCGTGATGCGTGCCTGACGTACGGGATGCAGGAAGGGCTCCTCGGCGCCGGGCGCGGAATCGGCCTCAATGCCCGCCGCGCGTGCGAGCGCGATGCCGAGGCCGGTGGCCGACCACACGTCAACGTCCTCAGGCGACTGCCGCCAGCCGCGGGCGCCCGGGGCACCAAACAGCAAGGCGGTGATCTCCTCGGGCTCGCCGGCCAGGCCATCGGCGGCGGGGATGTAGGTGCGTCCCACCTCGAAGATGCCGCCATCACGGCGCTGGTGACTCTGATTGCGCTCCACGGCGCGGAGCAGACCCGGAAGCAGCGAGCGGCGCATCACGGCCATCTCGTCTGACAGCGCGTTGGAGATACGGACCACGTTGCGCACCGAGTCGTCAACCGGGATACCCAGACGGTCGAGATCGGCCTCGGGCACGAAGCGGTACGAGATGGCCTCCGACAGCCCCAGGGCAGCGGCGCGACGGGCCAACTGGCGCACGATGGTCTGTTCAGGTGCCAGGCGCGCCCGGGCGGTGACCCGTGGTAGTAACGCCTCGATCTCGTCAAACCCATGGATGCGCCCAACCTCTTCGATGAGGTCGATCTCGCGCTGCAGGTCGGCCACCCGGTGCCAGGGCACCGTCACGGTATGGGCATCTGCTCCGCGATCCACGGTGCAGCCGAGGCGCTCCAGCGTGATGGCGCTCTCGTCGGCAGTGATGTCCACGCCCAGGATGTGTCCCACCCGCTGGTGGCGCAGGGTGATGACCGGCGCCGCAGGTGATTGCTCGTGGGCGTCCAGTACACCGGGCACCAGCTTGGCACCGGCAAGGTCGGTGAGCAGGCGGCACGCCAGCGCCATGGCGTACGGCGGCAGTTCGCGGGGCTGCCCCTTCTCAAACCGGGCGCTCGACTCGGTGCGGAGGCCCAGGCCAAGCGAGGTGCGGATGATGTTGGGGCCATCAAAGGTCGCGGCTTCCAGCAGCACGCGGGTAGTGGAGCCCGACACCTCAGCGAACTCGGCGCCGAAGATGCCGGCAATCACTGCAGGCTTCCCGGCGTCGGCGATCACCAAGTTGTCGGTGCCAAGCGTGCGCTCCTGGCCATCGAGCGTGACGATCTTCTCGCCGTCGGTTGCCCGGCGCACCACGATCGCCGGCCCGGCCAGATGATCCAGATCAAATGCGTGCAACGGCTGGGCGGTAAGCAGCATCACGTAGTTAGTGATGTCAACGACGTTGTTGATGCTGCGCATGCCGGCGGCCTCAAGGCGGCGCACCATCCAGTCGGGCGACGGGCCCACCGTCACGTCCACCAGCACCCGTGCCATGTAGCGCGGGCAGAGGTCGGTGGCCTCCACCGTCAGGGAGACGTGGTCGCCCACCTGGCCGGGGCCATCCTCCGCTGGCAGTGACAGATCCAGCGCCGGAAGGGGCTCGCCCGTGATGGTGTGCACCTCGCGGGCGATGCCGTGTATGCCCTGGCAGTCGCCACGGTTGGGCGTGACCTCGAGCTCGAGCACGGGGCCCGGCGACGGCAGCGCATCGAGGAGGGGCGTGCCAGCCACCAGATCATCCGACAGCACCAGAATGCCGTCGCTCCCGTCGGCCAGCTCAAGCTCGGTGGCCGAGCACACCATGCCGAGGCTCTCCACCCCGCGCAGTTTGGCCTTGCCCAGTTTCTGGCCTCCGGGCATCACGGCACCCGGGATTGCCACGGCCACGGTCTGGCCGACGGCCACGTTGGGTGCGCCGCACACGATCTGCCGTGGCTCGTCGTGTCCGGTGTCAATACTCAGCACATGCAGGCGGTCGGCGTCGGGGTGCTGATCGCAGGTGAGCACCTTGCCCACAAGAAACGACTCGCGGTTACTCGGCGTATCGGCGATGCCGCGGGTGATCACCTTCTCAACGGCGGTACCGGTGGCGGTGAGGCGCTCGGCGATCTGCTCGTCGGTGAGCGAAGTGGCGATCTGCTCGCGCAGCCACTCGAGGGGCAACTTCATGAGAACTGCTCCAGAAAGCGCAGGTCGCCCTCATAGAGCAACCGGATGTCGCTGATCTGATGACGGATCATGGCGATCCGGTCAAGCCCGAACCCGAAGGCGAAGCCGGTCCAGCGCTCGGGGTCGTAGCCCACGTTGGCGAACACGTTTGGGTCGACCATTCCGGCCCCGGCGACCTCGAGCCAGTCGGTGCGCCCGTGGCGGTCGGTCCAGGCCACGCTCACGTCAACTGAGGGCTCGGTGAACGGGAAGAAGTGCGGGATCACGCGCACGTCACGGTCGCCCAGGAGCTGCTGCAGGAAGTACGTGATGGTGCCCTTGAGGTTCGCGAAGCTGAGCCCCTCGTCAACGGCAAGCCCCTCCACCTGATGGAACATTGGGCTGTGCGTGGCGTCAACATCGTCGCGGCGGTATACGGTGCCCGGGGCGATGACGTACACCGGTGGTTCGGTGGTCTGCATGGTACGGATCTGCACCGGCGAGGTCTGCGTGCGCAGCAGCACCTCATCGTGCTCACCGCCCGCGATAAAGAACGTGTCGCTCTCGCTGCGGGCCGGGTGGCCATCGGGCGTGTTGAGCGCAGTGAAGTTGTTGAAGCCGGTTTCGATCTCGGGGCCATCGGCCACCGAGAAGCCCATCCCGAGAAAAATCTCCTCAACCTCAAGGCGAACCTGAGTGATGGGGTGCAAGGCGCCAAGGGCGAAGTGGTCGCCCGGCAGGGTCACATCGGCGCGGTCGGCGAGCAGCGCGCTGCCCATCGCCTCGCCTTCAAGCATGGCGTGGCGGGAGTCGAGTGCGGCTTCGATGGCCTTGCGGGCCGCGTTGCCCTCCTTGCCCACCCGGCCACGGTCCCGAGAGGGCAGCGAGCCGATCGATCCCAGCACCTCGGTGAGGGGAGCCTTACGACCCACAAACCGCACGCGGGCCTGCTCAAGGGCATTGAGGTCGTCGGCGGCCGCGATGCTGGCAACCGCCTCGTCGGCGATCGCCTGGAAGTCGGGAATCTCGCTCATGGCCGCGGGATACTAATGCACTGCCGCACACGCTCGGCCATCAATGCCGCACCGGCAGCCGACACGTTGAGCGACTCAGCGCCCTCCCCCTGCGGGATGGTCACCTCCACCACTTCAAGCTTCTCGCGCAGCTCATCCATTACCGGGTCGAGACCCGCGCGCTCGGCGCCCAGCGCCAGCACAGTGGGCACCGTTAAGTCAACGTCCCACGGAGCCGCTCCGCCGTGTGCCACAGCGGCCACCACACGGAACCCCTCGCGGGTTGCCAGATCGGCCGGGGTCACACCCTCAAGCACCGGCAATGCGAACGTGGCGCCCATGGCTGCACGTACGGCGCGCGGGTGCGCGGCATCGGCCGAGCCGGGGCCAAGTGCCAGCCAGTCGGCACCAAGTGCCGCAGACGTCCGTACCAGCGTGCCCACGTTGCCGGGATCGGCCACGCCGGCGAGATACACCCCAAGCGCCGGCGGCATCACCACGGTGCGGAAGTGGTGCGGCCCCGACTGCGGGAAGATGGCGATGATGCGCGGCGGCTGCGCGAGCGTGCTGGCGCCGGCCATCAGCTGAGTGGAAGCGCAGTAGCGCTCGCTGAGGCCGACCGTCGCGAGAAGCCGTGGGTCATCGGACCCAACCCGCTCCTCGTCAACCAGCAACATGACCGGCTGAATGCCATGGTCGAGTGCCGACTGCACAAGGTCCTCGCCCTCGGCCACGAAGAGGCGCTCTTCACGGCGTGTGCGCTTCTGCTGCAGGCGGCGCAGGTGCTGGAGCGCGGGATTGCGCGACGAGGTCACGCGGCGGAGCGACGGATCGCGTCCGCCGCTCCGCTCGTGATCAGATTCGGTGCCTGTGGTCAGACGGCGGCACGGGCGTCGGCGGCCCGCGCACACAGTGCGGCGAAGTGCTCGGGCTCGTGGATCGCGAGATCAGCGAGCATCTTGCGGTCGAGCTCCACACCGGCAAGGCCGAGGCCGTGGATGAACTCCCCGTAGGTGAGTCCGTTCAGGCGAGCGGCTGCGTTGATACGCGCAATCCACAGGCGACGGAAGTCGCGCTTACGAACGCGGCGGTCACGGTATGCGTAGTTACCGGAGCGCTGAACCTGCTCCTTCGCACGCTTGTACGACTTGTGCTTTGTTCCCCAATAGCCCTTGGCCTGATCGAGAACCTTGCGACGCTTCTTGCGCGCAGAGACGGAACGCTTGACGCGAGCCATGGACTATCTCCTCCCCAGGAGCCGCAGGATTGCCGGACGGTCGACGTCTGCAATTGATGCCGGGCGCTTGATGGCGCGGTGGCGCTTGCTCGTGACCGTCTCGAGGTTATGCCGGAGCCCCGAGTGCACGTACATGATCTTGCCCTTGGGCGTCACGCGGAAGCGCTTCGAGGCCGACTTATGGGTCTTCATCTTTGGCATCTGGGGAACTCGTTCTCTCTTCTTGCTTAGGCGGAGGCGGCGTTCTCGGAAGTGGACTCTTCGGCAGGCGGTGCAGGTGCAGGTACGTCGGCGACAGGTACAGGTGCGGACTCTGGTGCATCGGCGACAGGCGCGGCGGTCTCCGTCACAGGAGCGTCAGGCTTGTCGGTCAGTGCCTTGAGCGGCGCCAGCATCATGATCATGTTGCGTCCATCAAGGTTCGGACGGCTCTCGATGAGTGCCAGATCCTCAACCTCCCCGGCCAACTTGAGGAGGATTGCCTCGCCACGCTCAGGGTGCATCAACTCGCGCCCCCTGAACATGATCGTCACCTTGACCTTGTCCCGGTTCTTGAGGAAACGCAGGACATGTCCCTTTTTGGTGGCGTAGTCGTGCGGATCGATCTTTGGCCGGAACTTGATCTCCTTGATAGTGATCGTGCTCTGGTGCTTTCGCGCCTGCTTTGCCTTCTGCTCCTGCTCGTAGCGCCACTTACCGTAATCCATGATCCGGCATACGGGTGGACGGCCCTCAGGAGCTACCTCGACCAGGTCGAGATTGAGCTCAATGGCGATGTCCAGCGCGTCCTGCGCGCGCATCTCGCCCCGGTTCTCGCCTTCGTCATCGATGAGCCTGACCAACTCCACGCGAATGGCTTCGTTGATCCGGGTCGAAGGACCGGCGGGCGGACGAGTATCTGGACCGCGCCTAGGAGGCACGCGCTACGGGCGTCGTCAGGCGAGCCCCTCCTGAAAATCGGGGCGCCGTGCGCCCGGTGAATGAACGGTCGCCAGCACGGCGACATGCTCGCATCAATGCGAGCGCGGGCACCATAGCAGGGAACCCGCCACCATCATCGCATGCACGAAGTGACGATCGCGGGCCGCACGGTCCCGTACCGGTTGGTGCGCAATGCCCGATCGCGGCACGTGCGCATCACCTTTACCCCCGATGGCCTCAGAGTATCCGCCCCGACGCGCCTTTCTGATCGAGAGATCCGGCGTGCCGTGCAGTCAAAGGAGCGCTGGCTGCTTCGGCACGAGGCACTGCTGCACCCTCAGGTTCCCGAGCCCCTCATCGATGGTCAGATGCTGCCTTTTCTCGATGGAGCCGTGGAACTGGGTATCCGGCACTCAACCCGTGGATCAGTGCGGCTGCGCCCCGACGACGCCCGCATGGCTGTGGCCGCACCCGATGCCGATGCCGTGCGGCCACTGGTGGAGCGCGGCTATCGAGGCGCCGCCCGGGACTGGTTTGCCCTCATGTGCGATCGCCATGCGCACCGAATGGGCGTGACCTACGCATCAATCGGCATCCGCGATCCCCGTACCCGGTGGGGATCGTGTTCGGCCCGGGGTGCACTCTCATTCAGCTGGCGGCTTATGATGGCTCCGGCCAGGGTGGCCGAGTACGTGGTGGTGCACGAGATGGCGCACCTCACCCACCTCGACCACTCCACCGCCTTCTGGGATCTGGTGCAGCACTTCAGCCCCGACTTCGCACGCGACCGCTTCTGGCTGCGCGATCACGGCGACTGGCTGTCGCGGGCGCCGGGCAATACCCCGCCCCCGCCGCTTGATTAGGGGCGGGTCTCCACAAAGGCATCCACCACACCGGGCACTTCATCACGAATGCGATGGCGTGTGGCACCTCCCAGCCCATGCGCCTCCTCCAGGGTGACGGCGTCGCCCAGCGAGAGGGTGACAAAGGCCACCACGCCGTTCGCCGTCTCAACCAGACGCACATCGTGCGGGGGGCGACCGCATGCGTCGGTGGCCACGGCCCACACCGCCCCCTCGATCTCAGCGCCGTCATCCACCACATGTCCGGCGCCAGAGGCCTCGAGCGGCTCAACGTGCGTGCGCACCCGCGAGATGCCGGGCACGTCGCGGGTCACGGCCGCATCCACGGCCGCGGCAACCTCACTGGCCTCACCCAGTTGCGTGCCAGCCGGCAACTTGAGATGCAACGTGGCCTCCATCCGGGGTCCCAGGTGCATGATGCGCACATTGTGCACCTCACGCACGTGGGGAACCGCATGGGCAGCGGCGAGGACCCGCTCGGCGATGTCGGTGTCGTCATCGTCGCGTGGCTCCACGTGCACCACCACGTCTGCGCCCGGGACGGCACGCTCGATGGCATCCTCCACCGCATCGGCCGCGGCGTGCGCACGACCCACCGCCTCGCCGGGGGGCACGCCGATGACCACGTCCGCGAACGAGCGACCGGCAGCCGAGCGCATTCGCAGCCGCCGCAGTTCAATTTCCGGGCCCAGCGCCTCGACCGCCTCGCGCGCAGCCAGTTCGTCGTCATCGGGCACCCGGTCCATAAGCACGCCCACGTTCTCGCGCATCAGGTGGCCGGCCGCGATGAGCACGAGCACCGACACGAACAGGGCCGCCACAGAGTCGGCGTTTCCCACCCCCGCCCGCACAAGCAGGAGCCCCACGAGCACCGCAGTGGTGCCGGCCAGATCGCTGGCGAAGTGAATGGCGCTTCCCTTGAGCGCCGCGCTTGAGTGCACCTTTGCCGCGCGGAACAGCGTGAGGGCGCGGACGAAATCGACGGCGATCACCAGCACGGCCACGGTGATGATCCACCACGCGGCGTCAACCTCATGCCCGCCCTGAACGATTCGCAAAATGGCTTCAACAGCGATCCAGATGCTCACCGCGACCAGCACGGCACCTTCGGCCAGCGCAGACAGGTGCTCGGCCTTGCCGTGCCCGTAGGCATGCTCGCGATCAGCGGGGCGGGCTGCCACGCGAAGGGCGACGAAGGCGAGGACCGCCGCCACCAGGTCGGTGCCCGAATGGATGGCCTCGGAAATGAAGGCGAGGCTGCCCGATGCGAGGCCGGCGGCCAGCTTGACGCCGATAAGGAATAGAGCTGCACCGATGGACACCATCGCGATGCGTCGCGGTGACGCTGCGCCGTGGTCCCGAGAGTGTTCGTGACTTGAACTCACATACTGATGATGGCATCCGGCGAAACGGCGTAGGTTCCCGGTCGTGCTGCAGGGCATCCATCACGTCACGGCCATCACCGGCGACGCCGCCGCCAACGTGCGCTTCTACGCGGGCGTGCTGGGCCTGCGCCTGGTCAAGACCACGGTCAATCACGACGAACCCGGCACGTATCACCTGTATTACGGCGATGAGGGCGGGCGACCACGCACGTTGATCACGTTCTTTGAAGTGCCGGGGGCTGCACCGGGCCAGCCGGGCGGCGGCATGTTCCACTCGGTGGCCTGGCGCGTGGCCGATCAGCCGGCACTCGACTTCTGGGAGCAGCGCCTCGCAGCGCACGACACAGTGGTGGACCGGGGGGATGACCGTCTCGCCTTCGCCGACCCGGAGGGGCTCTCGCATGTACTCATCGCGCGGGGCACCCGCGATGACGATTCGCCAGCCCAAGGGAATGGCGTGCCACCCGAGCACGCGCTGAGGGAGATCATCGGTGTCGAGGCGATGTCGCTGGCCCCTGAGCGATCGCGGGCGGCGCTGGTGGGGGCCTTGGAATGGCTGATCTTGGCGAATCGCTCGTGGTGGGATCGGGCGATCATGTGGGGCGCGTGGGGCTGCACCCAGAGCCGATGTCGCGTGGGGCACAGGGTGCGGGCAACATTCATCACGTCGCCTTCGCGAGCCCAGATGCTGATCACAAGAAGTGGCGCGAACGGCTGACCGGTGGCCATCTGGCCCCCACCCAGATGGTTGACCGCATCTACTTCAAGTCGGTGTACGCACGCGAGCCGGGTGGTCTGCTGGTGGAGGTGGCCACGATTGGCCCCGGGATGGCCGTCGACGAGGATCCCGAAGTAATGGGAATCGCACTGGCGCTGCCACCGTGGCTTGAGCCCCACCGCACCAGCATTGAGGCGCGCCTCACCCCCATCCACAACCCGAGAACGCACGGATGACCGCAGTGGTGCGGCCGCCGGATAACGGGCGGCCCACCCTGCTGCTGTTGCACGGCCGTGGTGGTGGCGAGCATGACCTGGTGGGCGTGGCCGAGGCCGTAGCGCCCGGCTGGGGAATCATCGCTCCACGGGGTCCTGAGGCGGAAGGGGGAGGCCATGCCTGGTTCACCCACTATGCCATCGGCGTGCCGGTGATTGAGAGCCTCGATATGCGCTTGGGCGAAACGGCCGAGGTCGCCGCAGGGCTGGCCGCAGACGCCGGCGTAACGGGTCCAATGGTGGTGATGGGATTCTCAAATGGCGGCATGATCGCCGGTGCGCTCGCCTGCGCTCGCCCCGATCTGGTGGGCGGCGTCGCCCTGCTGTGCAGCGCTTATCCGCTGCCCCCACACATCTACGCCATGGGCGGGCTCGCCGGAATGCCCATGGTCGCCCTGTCGGGCGGGGCCGACCCATTTCATCCACCCGACGTGCATGCGGCGGGCGTGGCGGCATACCGGGCCGCCGGTGCGCACGTAAGTGAAACCATTGATACGGCGGGGACGCACAGTGTTACCCCAGAACATGTCCGGATTCTTCGAAAGTGGCTTGAGGGCTGGGAAACGGACGTTTTTCGGGGCTGAGCGCATCCGAGCGCGTTCGTACACTTACGAACATGCGTTCTCACCACCAAAGCAAGCGGCCCGCTGGTGCCGCACAGCTCAGGCTCATCACCACGCCGGATGACACCCGCGAGGTCATCTCGCCCGTCCACAGGCCCCGCGCATCACGCGCCGGGCGCAACCTGCGCATGGCGGAGCGCCTTGACCAGATCGCGATCGACGCGCAGCGCGAGGCTGCCGAGGCCGTTATGGCCCACGACGACGTGAGCGCTCGTGAGTTACTCGATCGCGCGAGTGCCGCCAGGCGTGCTGCTGCCCTGCTGCGTGCGGGTCCATCGGGCGTTCGCGACCTGCTCGCCTCGTAGCCATCGCAGTGCGTCGTGCCCCATGGTGGCCTCGCCGCGTTTTCCTACCTGAGGTTGACAGCCATGATCTTCCGCAGCCGCACTCGCACCCGAGTCACTGCAGGAGCCGTACTCGCGCTGGCCGCGATTCCGCTGACCGGCTGCGGAGGGAGCGACTCCAGCCCATCCGCCGATACCTCCGCGGCGGCCGCTACCGGATCCGGTGCCGGCACCGCTGCCGTTGACACCACGGCCACCGATGCCACATCCACCACCGGGTACGCCGACCTGCGCGACGAACTGACGAGTCTCGGGGCCGAGCTCAACACGTTCTGGAAGGCGAATCTGGGCGACGCCGGTACCCGGAAGGACGCTCTCGTGAAGGTGGTGGAGACCGTCGGCCAGACCGCCTGCGGCCAGATGGACGCCGCCGACACCGGCCCGGCGTACTGCGACGCCGACGCAACGATGGTGCTGCCCATCGCCTTCTTCCGCGACCGCCTCATCGGCGTCACCGACCAGGGTGGCAACGACGCCGCGGTGGCAGACGTGGTGGCCCACGAGTTCGGGCATCACGTGCAGGCCCTCAGCGGCATCTCCGAGGCCACCAGCCAGGCCGTCGAGGACAACCCCGACGCGGCCAACCTCATGTCCGTGGCCAATGAGATGAGTGCCGACTGCCTGATGGGTGCCTGAATGTCGACGGTGCGGGACGAGGGACGCATTGAGGACGGGGATATCGAGGAGGTGCTCGGGGCGCTTGAGCGCATCGGCGACGACCGCCTCACCGGCGACGCCGGCCAGGTGGCCGATGCCGCCACGTGTAACCACGGAACCTCTGCCCAGCGAAGGTACTGGTTCGCTCAGGGCTACGACACGGGCAACGTGGAGAAGTGTGGCGTCGTCTACGACGACCTCGTCAACGGCACGCTGGAGAAGGAGTTGAAGGCCGGCACCGACGCCGTGAACAGCAGCACCACGCCCTAGATCAGGAGGCCCCGCCGGGGATCCACACGTAGGTGCAATTGCCACATCGGCGCACGTCCTGGCCGATGTCCTCCGAATCGCGCTCCCCACACGTGGGACAGCGCGGCTGATCCTCCGCCGCATCATCACTCATGCGCCGAGGCTAGCGACACGATGCGTAATCGGGCGCGCCGAGGGCCATCCCCGGCTACGGTCCCTTGAGTGACCTCGCGTGCGGACACCGGTCTCTGGGCCGATCTGCTGCTCACCCCGGAGACCGTCACCCGCACGGTCACCCATGCCGAAGGCTTCGATGATGTCGCCGCGCTCCTTACCGCGCCGGGTGTGCAGAGGGTCGTCGTCACTGGCAATGGCGCGCAGTGGCACGTCGCCCTGGCGCTGTCGCTTGCTTGGCTCGACGTACCCCACCCCCCGGTTGACCTCATTGCTGTGCCGGGTGGTCTGGTGGCCCGTGGTGCATTCGCCTGGCGCGAGGGCGACCGCCTGCTCGCGCTCTCAAGCTCCGGCGAGTTCAGGGACGTCATCGAGGCGATCGCATCGGGGGCGCCGCGCCCCATTGCGGCCATCACCGCTAATGCCGGGTCAACGATCGGCGCGGCTGCCGAGGCGCGGGCAATGGTGGTGGTGGACACCCTGCGGGCACGCACTCACACTCAGGGATATGCCGGATCGCTCGCGACCGGTCTGGCCATCATCGCCCGCATGTCGGAGGACGATGTGCTGGGCCGTGCCGTGCTGGGCGCCGGGCAGACCCTGGCCGCGCTGGTGGACGCCGCCGGGGCCAGCGCACGGGATGCTGGCCCACGCCCCCATGCCGGAGTGTGCGTGGGCACCGGGCCCGCCTGGCCGGCCGCGCTGCACACGGCGCTGTGCCTTCGCGAGGTGTCCATCCTGCCGGTGGATGGCTATGAAACCCGCGAAGGGGCCACGACCGGGCGCTTCGCCACCATCCCAGGCGATCTTGCCGTGACGGTCGCTGGCGTGCAGCCGGACCCACTGCTCATGGAAGCCGCGACCATTTTCACCGAGGGCGGTGCACGGGTTGTCGCGCTCCAGGGCGCGCCGGATGCCGACCCGCGGCTCGCCCCCATCTTCGCGCTGCCCGCCGCTACTGCACTGGCGAGCGACCGGGCGCCCCTCGCCGCCCGCGATGCCGACGCGCCGGCCTGGGCGGGCGCGTACGACCGCACCTCGCGGGGGACGGGGCACTGACAATGCGAGTGCTCCATATCTCCCCGCACCCCGATGACGAACTGATGGGTGCGCCCGCAACGCTGATGGCCCTGCGAGACGCCGGTCACGAGGTGACCAATCTGGCCTTGGCTCTGGGCCGCGAGGCTGACCACGAGCGGCGACGCGCAGAGCTCACCGAGGCGTGCCGCCGTGCCGGATTCGCCCTCCGCATCGTCGATCCCCCAATCCTGATGTCATCTGGAGACGACCTGCTGGCAGCTGAGGCGGCCGCCCGCGATCACATCGCCGCAGCACTCAGTGGCCCGGACCCGCCCGATCTGATCGTTGGCCCCGGACCGCATGATGTGCACCACGGACACGAGATGACCGGTCGCGCAATACGGGACGTGCTCGCCGCGTCGGACGATTCTGTGCCGTGGTGGATGTGGGCGATCTGGGGAGACCTCCCCATGCCCACGGTGGTGACAGCGCTTGATGACGAACGAGTGGGCGAGATCACCGAGGCCCTGTCCGCGCATGCCGGGGAGATGGAGCGCGCGGATCACCGCGTACAGATCGAGGCCCGCACACGTGTGGCGGCCATCCTAGCGGCCGAAAAGATCTTCGGCTTCGGCGCGCCCACACTCACCACCGGCCGCGCCGAGGTGGTCACCGAGGTGGTACGCCGCGACGGCTACTGGCTTCTGGGGGCGCCACGCGCCCTCGACGCCCTTCACCCTCTCGCCAGCCCGCGCCCCCTTCGCGTCGATGCCTGGCTGAATGCACCGAGCGCGCGCGACCTGGCCAACAGCGCCATCCAATAGAAGCCACAACTTGGTGCATTCTGGGGCCTCCTGGAGCGTAACCCGGGGTCAGACCCCGGTGGGGGTCAGTCGCCGTCACAAATGTGCACGCCACGCGTGTGGGGAAAACCTGGGGTCAGACCCCGGTGGGGGTCAGTCGCCGTCACAAATGTGCACGCCCCTTGTGAGCACGCATTTCGCCGGCGTCGGTACCTGATCGGTGCCTGCGTGGGGTCAGACCCCGGGTGGGGTCAGTCGCCGTCACAAATGTGCACGCCCCTTGTGGGGCTCGTGCATTGCCGCGGATCTGCCGTGCACATACCCGCTTGGAATGCGATTGACGTGGCTGCGGGGCCTAGAGCCCGCCGGGCAGCATCTCCCCTGCGCGCACGGCCTGCGCGATGGTGTTCTCGGGCGGGGCGAGCGGACAGGTCCACTTCGCATCGTGCGCGCATGACGGGTGGTAGGCGAAGTTGAAGTCGAGCACCAGTTGGCCATCGGGGAGTGCCCCGAGATCTGCGCCCTTCACCTGGTCGATGAGGTAACGCCCGCCCCCGTAGGTCTCATCGCCACAGGTACCGTCGCGAAATGGCAAGAAGAGGCCGCCGCCGTAGCCCTCGAGCCACAGCAGCGTGAGCCGGATCTCGGCATCGCCCCGGAGCGCCACGACGGTGCCCAGCGACGCGAAGGACCCCTCCGGCCCTGCCAGCGTCGCGGCATCCGTCGACTTCAGCCGGCCGGTGAGGCACCACGATGGGTCGTAGTCGAAGAAGCCCATTGCGGTGAAGCCCTCTCGGAGACCCGCCGGCACGGGCGTGTCGGCATGCCCTGCCAGCAGCGCGTCGCGTCCGGTACGCCACGCAGCCCACGCATCCGGGCCGCCACCGGCCCGCCGCACGTCGGCGTACACATCTGCCACCCGCCGTCGCCAGTCGGCCAACGAGAGTGACCCGTCAGCCATCGTGGTCCACGGCCCCATCGACGTGGTCATGCTCGTGGTCGTGCGTATGGTGACGGAGGTGCTCGTGATGATGCTCGCCGCCATGCGACGAGGGATCCACATGCACCACCACCGTGCCGAGATGCGGGACGTCATGCCCGAGCCGGTGCTGCACGGCGCTCGCAATGCCATGCCCCTCGAGTACCGAGAGATTGTCGGCCACCGAGATGTTGAGTTCCACCCACACCCGGTGCCCCACCCATCGCGCCCGCACCTCGTGCACGTCATCCACGCCGGAGACGCCCGCCGCGGCGGTCCGAATGGCGGCCACAACATCTGGGTCGATCCCATCGAGCATGCGCGTGCCGATCTGCTTTGCCGCATCCCACACGATCTTCATGATTAGCAAGCCGATGAGAAGGCCCACGATCGGATCGGCCAGCGGGAATCCCAGCATCACACCCACCGCGCCCACCAGTACTCCGAGCGACGTGAACCCGTCCACCCGCGCGTGCTGACCATCTGCCACCAGTGCCGCTGAGCCGATATGACGACCCACCCGGATGCGGTATTCGGCAACCCATTCGTTGCCGATGAAGCCGATGATTCCCGCAACGGCGAGCGTCCACAGGTGCGTGGGCTCCTCGGGGTGGATGAACCGGCTGATGGCCTCGTAGATGGCGTAACCGCCCGAGAAGAAGATGATGAGCACGATGACGATCCCGGCCAGGTCCTCCGACCGGTGCAGGCCGTATGGGAAGCGGTCGGTCGCCGGGCGGCGCCCCAGCAGAAATGCCGCCCCCAGCGGGATGGCGGTAAAGGCATCGCCCACGTTGTGCACGGTGTCGGCCAGCAGCGCGACAGACCCGGTGAACACCACCAGCACGGCCTGAATGGCGGCGGTGATACCCAGAATGACCAGTGAGATAAGGAGGGCCCGCATGCCTGCGCGCGAGTCGCGCAGGTCAGGATCCACTCCCCCATGCGTATGATCCCTGTCCTGATTGTGGGAGTGGCCGATGCCCATCGCCCGCAGTCTGGCAGCCCCCACGCCCGGTAGGTTCGGCCGGTGAGCCCACGTGTCCTCGCCGACCTCAGCCCCCTTCGCAGGTCGCGCGATCTGCGCCTGCTCATCGCCGGCCAGTCGATCTCGCTCATCGGCAGCCAGATCACGCTTGTGGCCGTGCCGTACCAGGTGTTCACGCTCACGGGCTCATCGCTCGCGGTGGGTCTCGTCAGCCTGGTGGAGCTGGCCCCGCTCATCGTGCTGTCACTCATCGGCGGTGCCTATGCCGATGCCATTGATCGCCGCCGGGTGCTGTTCATCACGCAGGTGCTGCTCGCAGTGATGAGTGCGGCGCTGGCCGTCAATGCCTTTGCCGGGCCAGCGCTGTGGCCGCTGTTCGTAATCGCCGCCTTCGCAGGAGGGCTGGCAGGGGTCGACTCCACCACCCGCCGCGCGCTCATCCCCGCGCTGGTGCCTCCTTCCGACCTGCCCGCCACAGCGGCGCTCAATGCGATTCTGCTGCGATCGGCGCAGGTCATCGGCCCCGCCCTCGGTGGAGTGATTATCGCCACCATGGGGCTCGGAAGCGCCTACCTCATCGATCTGGCCTCATTCGCCGCGGCGCTTGTCGCGGTGGCCCTGATGCGGCCACAACCGCCCCAAGGCGGGGGCACGCCCATCAGCTGGGCGGGGTTCCGTGAAGGCATCGGCTTTCTGCGCCGCACCCCGATCCTCCAGGGGGTCATGCTGATCGACATCAATGCCATGGTGTTCGGTATGCCGCGCGCACTCTTCCCGGCCATCGGCACCGAGGTGCTGGGGGGAGGCGCGGGCGTCGTGGGGCTTCTTTATTCCGCACCAGCCGCCGGCGCCTTCATCGGCGCGCTGTCCAGCGGGTGGGTCGGCCGAGTACGCCGGCAGGGCTGGGCCGTGGTCATTGCGGTCAGCGGGTGGGGCGCCGCCATCTGCGCAGTGGCCTTCGTCGAGTCGTTGACAGGCGTCCTGATGCTCCTCACCGTGGCCGGGTTCGCGGACATCATCTCGGAGGTCTTCCGGGCCACTATCTCGCAGGCGGTGGTACCCGACTCCCTGCGCGGGCGGCTCTCGGCGCTGTTCATCATCCAGGTCACGGGGGCCCCCAGGGTGGGCGACCTCGAATCGGGTGTGGTGGGAGCGCTGATCGGCACCCAACTGGCGGTGCTCACGGGCGGACTCGCCTGCCTTGCAGGCCTTGCTGCCATCGTCATGTGGCGTCCGGGCATCACCAGATGGCGCGTGGATGCGCTCGGGAGACCGCCGCAAGGCGAGTAGCGTTGGCCCCGTGAGTAACACGGCCACAGGGCCACTCGACCCCGAGCGAGTGCTGCGCTGGATGCGCGATCACCCCGACCGCCTGCGCGAGCTTCTAGTCGAGGAGGGTCCCAACGACCTGGACGTCTCACCGGCAAGCGACGCGGCCATCCGCGCGCATCTGCGCCTCGCAGCCGAGGGAATGGTGCATGGGGCAGCGCCGGACCTCGCAGACTTGCTTGAGGGTATGGCCGACGACCTCGACGACTGGTTCGAGGATGAGCAGGACCTGTTCGACCACCAGATCGCGCTTGGCGAAGGGGCCATCGCGCTTGAGGAGCACCTGCTCTATAAGGGGGACGCCGAGTCAGACCCGGCCCTTCATCAGGCACTCGAGCGCAGGGTGCGCATAGCCACCTGGAACCTGCTCTTTCTGAGGTGCATCGAGTCGCGTCTGGGGCCGATCCACGACGGACTGGCCGATGCCGCACTCGAATGGACGGCCACCCGTGGGCGCGACCTGATGACGATGATCCTCACCATGGATCGATCGCAGCGAGCGGCCATCGAGCAGCGGACCGGCCGAAAGCCCACGCGCGACGAACAGGTGCAGTCGGGACAGGTGGCCGCCGTGGCCGCCTACGTACGCATGGCCATCGAGGCCACCGCGTATGCGCTGAAGGATGATCCCGCGGCCACGTGAGCACCGGAACCCCGGTGAGCCGGACATCCGGCAGGACAGGCTTTAATACCCTCGTGCTTATTCGAACGCTCCTGCCCCTCGCCGCTCTCGCCGCGATCGCGACCCCGGCCCTCGGTGCCGTCACGGTGGTGCCCCCGCCATCCGCCGCACCCGGTGCGGTCCAGCCGCTGGTGCCCGGCCTCAGCTACACAGTGATGAACCGTCCGGGGCCGCAGGTGCTGCACGTGCTCACCATGCGCCCGAATGCGCTGCTGTCGCTGGGGCCAACCCAGTTGTCGGGATCCCTCAGCCAGCGCGCCACGCTCACGTCAGGAATGACCGCGCGGCTTGCCACGGGAGCAACGGCCGGTATCAACGCCGATTACTTCGATCTGGGCACCGGCACCCCCAGCGGAATCCTCTCGGTGGGCCCGCGTCTGTGGGCCGGACCGGAGCCCTCGCGATCGGCCCTCACCATCGCCAATGGCGGCGCGCTCGCCGTCGGCAAGCTCACACTGGCCGGCCGGTACCAGAAGCTCGACCCCGCTGGCACCACCCCCTTCCCCAAGCGCACCTTCCGGGGAGTCAACCGCCCGCTGCCGAGCACGTCATCCACGGGCGTGGTCATGTACACCCCCGACTTCGGTCGCCCCACCCCGTCCACGCCGGGCTATGAGGCCGTCGTAGCGATTGATGGCGGTGTGCCGCTGTCGGTCAACGCGCCGCTGCAGGGCACCGTCATCGCTCAGGGCACCGGGGGCGGCACCGCAATTGGGGCAGGCCAGGTGGTGATCTACGGCAAGAACGCCTCGGGCACCGCGGTCGCCAACGAACTGACCGTGGGCAGCCGTGTGGAAATGGAGGCCGGTATCGCCGGTATCGCCCCTGATGCCTGGGGCGCAGTGGGTGGCGGACCGATGATCGTGCAGGGCGGGGTTACCGTGCCATCTGCTGGCGAGGTCTTCACTGCATCGCAGTTGACCCGTCGCACCACCCGTACGGCGGTGGGCCAGACCGCCGACGGCCGCATCCTTATGGTGGTATCCGAAGGCCCGCAGCAGGGCAAGGTGGGCTATACAGCCGCTGAGCAGGGCACGCTGATGGTGTCGCTCGGTGCCACCGATGCCATCGGCTTTGACGCCGGCGGGTCATCACTTATGGCTCTGGGGCGCCAGCAGGTCATCCCCTGGTCGAGCGAGCGTGCCATCGCCGATGGCCTCATCGCCACCTATCTGGGCGCGCAGATCTCCATCCCCAGCCCCCAGCGGGTATCTCCAAATGCCGATGGGCTGGCAGACAGTTCAACCATCGATGCCCAGTCACCGGTGGCAGGGCACACCGTGGTGGCCATCGCGCGACGCGGCGGCGGCTTCTCGTCCGTCCTGCTCGACCAGACGGGTGTTCCGGCCAGCAATCAGATCACCATCGACCCAGCCACGCTCGCCATGCCCGAGGGGCCGTATGTGGTCACCACCACGCTCACCCCGGCCGATGGCACCCCGGCCACCACGATGAACCGCAACCTGGTCGTGGACGGCACGCTCGGCGGCCTCAAGGTGTCGGCGAAGACGACTGGCAAGGGCAAGGCGAAGACCAACGCGGTAAAGATCTCCTTCACGCTCTCCCGTCAGGCCAAGGTGACCATGAAGATCATCAACTCGTCCGGAAAGACCGTGGCGACAGGCGCATCAAACCGCAAGATGGCCGGGGGCAAGCGAACCGTCACCTGGAACGGCAAGGCGCTGCCAGCGGGCTCGTACAACGTGGTGCTCACCGCTCAAAGTTCCTACGGGCAGAGCGGACTGCAGGACAGCATCCGCCTGAAGTAACTCGGCGGATGCTGGCGTGATTCACGCGGCAGATGACGACAGCGACTGGCCGCCGTTCGGCCGCACACGGGGCGGCACCGCGCGGTGCTACATCAGCACCGGTACCCGCACCGAGGCTCGGGCGGGCTTCGCTGCCACCACAAGGCGTCGGTCCCACGCGTGCACGTCGACTCCGGCACTCGACCTCGAAAGGCCCGCCCCGGTATCGCCTGTGGTTGACGTGGTACCGGTGGTGTCCGTCGTGCCGGTGGTACCGGTGGTGTCGGTACCGGGCAGGCCAGTGGTGCCAGTCGTGTCAGTTGTGCCGGTGGTGCCGGTGGTGCCGGTGGTATTGGTCGTGCCGACGGTGGGGGTGGTCGCCGGCGCCGATGACGGGGAATCCGACGGGCCAATGAGCACCCAAGCGAACGCGATCACGACGACGGCTACTGCGCCGAGCATGATCCACATGTTGCGCTGACGATAGCGCTGGCGCTGGGCGGCGGCCTCGCGGCGGCGCTGGGCGCGGGGGTCTTCGGATTGGGCCATCTGACGAAGGCTAGCCGGGGGTGCGGGGAGTTTTCCCCAAAAAGGGTCATCCCATAATGCGACGTAGCGCCTGCACGGCCCCAATCGGGTCGGGCGTGGCTGGGCTGAGCACCAGCACCGACACCCCCGCATCAGCCAGCGCCGTAAGGCGTGGGCGCACCGAATCCTCAGTGCCGACGACGGCCATCGCGTCGACCATGGCGTCGCTCACCATCCTCTCGGCCTGCTCCCGTTGACCCCCGAGTGCGGCATCCTGGATTGCCGCTGCCTCATCCGGGAATCCGATCGCTGACACCGTATCTGCGTAGTAGTTGCGGTCGCGCGAGCCCATCGATCCCACGTAGAAGGCCATCTCCCGACGCGCGACAGCCCGGGCGGCCGCCTGAGCATCCTCACCGCCCACGCCCACAACTGCTGAGGCCATTATGTGAAGGGGGGCGAGTGATGCATGGCGCCGGGCGCGGCCCTCTGCCAGCGGGCCTGCCCAGTGGCCGGCGATGGCTGCCGGCGTGGCAAACAGGGGCCACCAGCGATCGGCAACCTCGGCGGCAAGGCGTACGGCGCGGGGTGCCATGGCGGCAAGTGCGATGGGAATTGATGACCGCTCTGGCCGCGTAATGATGCGAAGCGGCCGGTGATCACTGCCGGGGAGCGGAATGGGCCGTGGGCCATCAACTGTGAGCGGCTCGCGCGCCCACACGGTGCGACTCGCTGACACTACCTCGCGCAGTTCGGCAAGGGGACGCGCAAATGGGATCCCGTGCCATCCCTCCACCACCAGGGGTCCCGACGTACCGAGCCCCAGCAGCGCCCGGCCACCCGAGAGGGCATCAACGCCAGCGGCGGTCTGGGCGGTGAGTGCGGGGCTGCGCGTGAACACGGGGAGCACGGCACCAATGCAGATGCGCCGGGTATTTATGGCAATGGCTCCCATAAGGCTCGGGGCATCAAAGCCCCAGGTCTCTGGAACCCACACCTCATCGGCCCCGGCGTCGTCCAGATCCATCGCCAGCGCCAGGGATTCAGCAGGTGCGGCCATATGGTTGAGCGTCATCGCAATTCGCATGCGGGGATGGTACGGGCCGATGACGACCAGATGGGTGTCTCTGCCCGGCATACCCTCTGGCGTGCGTCCGGCCACCCGTCTATGGTCGGTCCCACGCAGGCGTGTTTGGGTCGCGCCGTGCCCGGAAACGACGATTGGTGTTTCGCCTGACCACGCAGTCCGTCCCACTCACCACCCGTGCCCTCCACGCGCTGCGCGCCATGCTCAGTGCCCGCTGGGTTGACGCCGTTGAAGCCGAACTGGTGCAACGGGGCGAGGCCTTCTTCCAGCTGGGCGGCGCCGGTCATGAGGCATCGGCGGTACTCGCCCACCATCTCGGGCCCCAGGACTGGCTGCAGCCGCACTACCGGTCGCGCGCGCTGCTCATCGCGCGCGGCTTCGAGCCCGTGCGCTTTTTCCATGGCCTGCTGTCCACTGCCGAGTCCGATTCTGCGGGACGCCAGATGCCGGCCTTCCTCAACGACCCCGACCTGCATGTGATGCCCATGACCGTGCCCACGGGCAATGGCCTGCTTCACGCAGTTGGCGTGGCACGCGAGGTGCATGCGCAGTCCGGTGCCCCCATCGTGGTGGCGGGTATCGGCGACGGCACCACGCAGCAGGGCGAAGTAATGGAGGCCATCGGCGACGCCGCACGCCTTGCGATGCCCGTGCTGTTCTGGATCGAGGACAACGGCTACGCCATCTCCACCCACACCGCGGGGCGCACGTTCTACGACACAGCGCTCGGGCCTGTTGACGACTTCCTCGGCGTGCCCATCACCCGCGCCGATGGCCGTGACCCGGTCACCCTCGACGCCATCTGCGGTCGTGTGGTGGACGAGATGCGCGAGAGCCGGCGCCCCGCGATCATGGTGGTGTCCACCGAGCGCCTCACGCACCACACCAACGCCGACGACGAATCGGTGTACCGAAGCGAGGAAGAGCGCTCGGGTGCCCGCACTTCAGGCGACCCCATCGTGTTCATGCGCGACCACCTGGTGGCCGAGGGCGTACCGGTGGCCGACCTCACGGCACTCGACGCCGAGGTGGAGGCCGGAGTGCGTGCTGCGGCAACGCTGGCGCTCGCGGCTCCCGATCCCACCACCACACGGTCGGCATCCGCCCCCGTTGACCCCGATCTCATCGCACGCTCTCTTGCGAACCCACCCAACGCCGACGGCCCGCCGCACACCATGCTCGAGGCCATGCGTGAGGTGCTGCGCGCCCGTTTGGCCGACGACGCCCGCGTGTCGATCCTCGGGCAGGACATCGAGGACCCCAAGGGCGACGTATTTGGCCTCACCCATGGGCTCTCCACGCAGTTCCCCGGCCGCGTCACCAATGCCGCCCTCAGCGAGTCGACGATCGTGGGCACGGCAATCGGCCGTGCCATGGCCGGTGGGCGCCCAGTGGCCATGGTGCAGTTCGCCGACTTCCTTCCTCTGGCGTTTAACCAGATCGCATCCGAGCTGGCCACCGTTCACTGGCGCACCGCCGGCGCATGGTCCGCTCCGGTCGTCGTGCTTGCCCCGTGCGGCGCGTACCGGCCGGGCCTTGGGCCCTTCCACGCGCAGACAATGGAAGCCACATTCGCCCACATCCCCGGGCTCGACGTGGCCATGCCGAGCACGGCTGCCGACGCCGCGGGCATGTTGTCGGCCGCGCTCGAGGGCAACCGGCCCACGCTCATCCTGTACCCCAAAACGTGCCTGAACGACCCCGCGCGCGCCACGACGGCCATCGGTGACGCGCACCCGGTGCCACCCGGTCGCGCAGCCCACACGCGCAGGGGGGACGACGTGACCATCGTGGCCTGGGGCGCCACGGTGCCGATCGCCGAGCGCGCGGCCGACATTCTCGATGCCGCCACCGTGAGCGTCGATCTCATCGATCTGCGCAGCATCGCCCCATGGGACCGCGAGGCGGTCATCGCCAGCGCGGCCCGTACGCGTCGCCTGGTGGTGGTGCACGAAGACAATCTCACCGGGGGATTCGGGGGCGAGGTGGTGGCGGCGGTGTCCGATCACCTCGAGGGCGAGCTCACCACGCGCCGCGTTGCCCGTGCCGACACCCTCGTGCCCAACAACTACGACAATCAGATCGAGCTGCTGCCATCGGTGGCCGATGTCGTGACCACCGTGGCCAGCATGATCGGCGGCCTCGAGGTTGAGGTATCCCATGCGGTTGCCGCCGAGGGCGTGCTGGTGGTCGAGGCCGCGGGATCCAGCCCCGCCGATCAGCAGATCATGGTTGTGGACTGGCTCGTAGCCGAGGGCGATCACGTGAGTGAGGGGCAGATCATCGCCGAGTGCGAGGGCGACAAGGCTGCATTTGAGCTTGCCGCCCCCGCATCGGGCGACATCGCGAAACTCCTCGACACCGACGAGTTCGTGCCCGTAG
The DNA here is from genome assembly GCA_005800465.1 of Actinomycetota bacterium. Classification (GTDB taxonomy): domain Bacteria; phylum Actinomycetota; class Thermoleophilia; order Miltoncostaeales; family Miltoncostaeaceae; genus SYFI01. The sequence continues at coordinate 27,775 of SYFI01000011.1, forward strand.
GTACGCCCATCGCCCGCATCACGCTGGCGCCCGGCGCCGCGGCGGCCCGTCGCCGTATTCCCGCCGAACCCACCATCCGCCTGCGCCGTGCCCCCGGGACCCGCCCAGCCGTCATGCCCGCGTCCACCCCCTCACCACTCCGGGCGGCGGCCCCCGTTGGACTGTCGGGTATCGCTGTGCGAGCCGGAAGCCACATCCTCACCAATGCCGGCATCACCGCGCGTTTCCCGGACCGCACCGAAGAGGACATCGTCAGGCGTACCGGCATCCGTCAGCGCCCGGTCATGGCCGATGGCGAGGACCTCATCACACTGTCAGCGGCGGCTGCCCGTGAGTCGCTGGAGAGCCAGGGGCTCGTTCTCGGCGATCTTGAGGCCATCATCGTGGCCACCGGGACCCCGCCACACCTCAGCCCCACCGTGTCCTGCATGGTACAGAGCCTCCTCGCCCAGGATGATGGCCCGGCCGAGGTGGCCGCGCACGATGTATCGGCCGCCTGTTCGGGCTACCTGTATGCGCTGCAGGGCGCCCACGACATGTTGCAGCAGCGCCCAGATGGCGCCGTACTGGTGATTACCGCCGAGGCCATGACGCGCTACGTGGATCCGGACGACTTCGACACCGTCGTGGTGTTCGGCGACGCCGTCACAGCCACAGTGGTGTATGGCCCCGAACGCGCCCAAGGGTCGCCCATTTTGCTGCATCGCCCGGTGCTTTCGGCCACCGGCGATGACGGAACGATTATTCACCACGGGCCGGAGTACTCCGACCACCTGTTCATGGACGGCCCGCGTGTGTACACCCGGGCCGTGCGCGAGATGCTGCGGATGCTCGACCGTGCCGCGGCCGCATCGGGTGCGTCAATGGCCGACCTCATGCACGTCATCCCGCATCAGGCCAATGGCCGGATCATCTCGTCGATTCAGGCCCGAAGCGGTCTCCCCATGGACCGCTTTGTCGTGAACGTGGAGCGGTGGGGCAACACGTCGAGCAGCACCATTCCCATCGCCCTCGCCGAACATCTGCCGTCGCGTCCCACAGGTCTGGGCGGTCTGGTCGCCTTTGGGGCGGGCCTCACGTCGGGTGCGGCTATCGTCGAGTTTCCCGAGAAGCCATAGCCGGAATCGAAGCGCACATCGGCACCACCGAGTATTCGCACGCCATCGATCTGGACAGCGACTTCGACGAGGTTCTCGCGCGCACCCGGGAGGCGTTTGGCAGAAGGATTTGGCGTGCTCACCGAGATCGACGTAAAGGCAACGATGAAGGCCAAGCTCGATGTCGACCGCGAGCCCTCCATCATCCTTGGGGCCTGCAACCCAGCTCTGGCCCATCAGGCGCTTGAGGTGGAGCCTGAGCTGGGCGTGCTGCTGCCCTGCAACGTGGTGTGGACCGCACCGGTGGTCGCACCCGCGTGAGCGCGGTGGCTGCCGACCAGATGCTGGGAATGGTCGGTAACCCGGGGCTTGAGCCCGTGGCGACCGAGGTCGGTGCACGCCTATCGCGTGTGCCCGCCGACATTCAGGCGGGATAGCCCGGCGCTATTGCGTGCTGGCGGCCGCCTCGAGAATGCGACGCACGTCAGCTCCGGCAACTCCGCGCCGGGCCAGCCACCCCAGTGCACGCCGACGCTCGGTCTGATCGTCACCCTGTTTCGGGTAGCGCCTCTTCACCTGACGGATCAACTCGTCGGCCTCCGGCGCAGGTGAGACCTCGACGTCTTCATCGATTGCCCCGGCGCTGGGCTTAAGTGCCTCGCGCACAGCGGCAGGCGGGAGCCCTTTGCGCATCAGCCGATCGGCCAGGCGCCGACGGTCGGCGGCGGAGCTCGGCACACCGGTGCGCTCGATTGAGGCGGCGAGCAGCACCTCGTCATGATCATCCGGCAGGCCCTCCCCGACCGCACGGCGCACGAGATCCCGATCAAAACCGACGCGCATCATCTCGCCCTGAACGCGCCGCTCCGCCCAGTCCTTTCTCGACAGGAGCTCCACCCGCAGGTGGGCATTGGCGTCTTCGTCGGCGAGCCCATTGGCCGCCAGACGCACCAGCAGCCGGGCGATCTGATCATCGGTGGCCTGGCGCTCCCGCAGGCGACGCACGACCTCGCGCTCGGCGCGTCCGCGGGCCACCGTAAAGCGCAAGGTGGCCTCCCACAGGCGTTCGAGTGCCGCGATGTCCTCAATCTCGGCAACCCGGGCATCGTCCATCTCCTGCCCCGTCGACAGACCAAGGTCGGCAACCAGATGCACGGGGAGCCGGAGCCACTTGGCCCCGTCCTTCTCAACGCGGATCGCACGCCCATCGGGCGTGCTGCGGAGCGCCGTGATGACGCTCACGCCGGAAACCGCATCAGGCCTCGCGGGCCACCTCATTGGTGCAGCGCATGCAACGCCACACTGGAACCTTGCGATCGCGGGCGATGGCGCTTGCCCCATCCAGATCGTGGGTACGCATGGTGCGGTTGGTCGCAAACGTCACGGCGCCACACTTCTCGCACGGCGGTGCATCAGTGGTGGCGCTGGTCTCTGAGTTCTCGGGCATGGGTTAACCCTACCGGCGCGGGCCCGCGCGAACCAGCCTCAGCGGGCGGTTGGCACACCTTCGAGGCGCGCCACCTCACGACGCACGGCCGGCGCGACCTCAGTGCCGAGGAGTTCGATTGATCGCATCATGTCCCGGTGGGGCGGGTTTCCGACGCCCATGTGGATCATCGTCCGGTGGTTCCCGAACATCTCGTACTCGGCGAGAATCTTCTCGGTCACCTCTGCCGGGCTCCCCACCATCAGGGCCGCATGCGGCTCGCGCATGCGGTCGAACCCAGGTCTGTCGATCTCATGCCCCCACCCACGCTCGCGCCCGATCTGGTTCATAGCGGCCATGAGCCCGGGAGCAGAGATGTCGGCAGCCTTCTGCGAGGTATCGGCGATAAAGCCATGCGATCCGATTCCCACCGGCACCGTCGCGGGATCGAACCCCGACGCCTTCAGTGCCTCGTGGTACAGGTTCACGAAGGGGATAAATGGCTGCGCGGCGGCACCGATGATGGCGATATTGATGGGCAGCCCGCGCATGGCTGCGTTCACTGCCGACTGCGGCGTGCCACCAACGGCAACCCAGATGGGCAGATGGTCCTGCTGGGGGCGCGGGTACACGGCACGGCCCTCAATGGGAGCGCGGTGGCGTCCGCTCCACGTCACCACCAGCTCATCGTTGAGTTGCCGCAGCAAATCGAGTTTCTCGAGAAAGAGCGACTCGTACTCAGCCAGGTCGTATCCAAAGAGCGGGAATGACTCGATGAACGATCCACGCCCGGCCATGATCTCGGCGCGGCCCTCGCTGAGGAGATCAACGGTGGCGAAGTCCTGGAACACCCGCACCGGATCGTCGGACGACAGCACAGTGACTGAACTGGTGAGCCGGATGCGCGAGGTACGAACGGCGGCGGCGGCCAACACAATGGCGGGTGACGACACCGGGAAGTCCGGGCGATGGTGCTCGCCGACGCCAAAGATGTCGAGGCCCACCTCGTCGGCCAGCACGATCTCCTCCACCAGTTCGCGAATGCGCTGCCCCTCATCGGGTCGCCGCGCGGTCGCCGGATCTGGCGTCGCGTCGCCAAATGAGTAGATGCCGATCTGCATCACGCCCCGCCTTCCCGCTGTGCGCGCGCCTCGTCGAGCTCCCGCTGGATCACCCCGTCGTCGCGCTCCGCGAAGATGACGTACGCCACGTAGAAGACCCCGAGGCTGATGCCCAGGCCCACCCATACCCACAGCAGCACAGGCCAGTCGAGGGCGAGCCCAATCAGCCACCCGATAACGAGGCTGAACGGCACCATGGTGAGGCCGATGACCCAGAGTCGGCGGCGCGCAACCTGCGAATACTCTGGATTGGGATGGAGCCCCTCCTGCTGGGCGGCGACCCGGGCCACGATCTGTTCGCGACTCTCTCGTTCCGGCGGGTGCGCATGCGGGTGCGTCATTGCAGAGAGGGTAGCGTGGCCGCGCGTGGCGACCGACGTGCAGCGGATCAACCCACGCGGGGCCAGGCCGACACCAGCGGGTAGGGCCTGATTGGACCGCCACCAGCGGGATGGATCTCAAAGTGCAGGTGCGGCACGGTGCCCTGTGCATCGCCGGTCATCCCGACGTATCCCACCACGTCACCCGCCTTCACCGACGCACCATCACGGGTGATCTCCGCGAAGCTATCGAGGTGGCAGTAGAAGTACTCATCGCCGTTGGCACCCCGCACCCATAGACGGTTGCCGCTGATGGGCGTGTTGCCCGGTCGCATCACGGTGCCCGTCACCACGGCGACGATGGGTGCCTGCATCGCCGCCATCAGGTCAATGCCTTCGTGCAGGCGACCGCCGCCACGCGCCTGCAGCCAGTCGTCGCTGAAGGTGGTGGGGGCGGCCACGGGAAATACCGGCTCGGTACCGGGTGCTGCCAGCACGGGGTCGCTGGTGCCCACCGAGGCAGCGGCGCGAGTGGTGCCCGCCCGACGGGCCCGCAGCTCGGCCCGGAGGTCACCACGCACCTGTTCAAGCCGCATGTGCTGCGCCTTCGCCAGCCCCTTCACGCGGGCCGCCTCGCGAGACGCCTCACGCTCCCCGGCGCGCGCTGTGACGATCGCGCGCGCCAGTCGGTCCTGTGCGGCTGCCAATTCGGCGCTCCGACGGCGCATGGTCACTGCCAGACGGGCGTCGTCGGTGGCCGCCGCCCGCAGGGCCTCAGTCCCGGCCATGAGATCGCCTATCGATCCGCTGGACACGATGACCTCGACCAGCCCGGGGTCGGGGTGGCGGTAGAGCGTGCTGATGCGCTCTGAAAGCCGCTCGCCCGCCAGCATCAGGGCGCTGCGGCTTGTCGCGAGCGCACGGCGACTCTGTGCAGCATCGTCGCGCGCCTGCTGCACACGGTCCATCGCGACGTTGTGTCGCGATGCGGCCTCCCCGGCCAGGGCGTCAAGGTGCGCGCTGCGCGCCTCGAATGCCGCTGCCCGCTGTTTCAGACTTGTGACGTCGCGCGCAGCCCATGCCGCGCCGGGCACCACGGTGGTGGTGCACACGGCGAGGAGGCTGATGAGGGTGATGAGGGTGCGGCGGCGGGACATGTCGGGTTCTCATTCGCCCCCGAGTGCCCGCATCCTCACAACATGCGTTGCGAGATCAGCCCGCTTCTTCGGCCAGTGCCTCGTTCAGCTGCGCCTGTGCATTGATAGCCGCCGGGAAACCCGCATACGAAGCCAACTGGATGACCAGCTCCCGCAGCTCGTCTTCGGTGATGCCCACGCGCAGGGCCGCGCGCATGTGCACCTTCACCTGGCGGTCCTTGCCTGCCATCGCCATAAGCATTGAGAGTGTGGCGATTTGGCGCTCGCGCACGCCGAGGCCCGGGCGGC
>SYFI01000151.1 GCA_005800465.1 Actinomycetota bacterium
ACCAGCTGAGCTACTCCGCCAGGAACCGCATCTACGGCGCCGCGGGACGGTAGCAAACAGTCCTCCCGCTAGGAGTCCACGCCGCTAGTCCAGGGCGATGTAATCGCTCCCGGTGATGCGATACATGTGAAACCGGCCGTTCTTCAGATTGCCGTCGGGCGTGAATTGGATCGGGTTTCCCAAGAGATTGGATGGCAAATTGGTGGTCGCAAGTGCTGCTGCCACGCCCGCCCGCGTCGCTTCCCCTTCCTTGCAACTGCGCAGCGCGGCATCCGCGATCGACGTCATGGCCGCATATGCGGGACCCCCAAATGGGGAGAAATCACCAAAGATCTCCTGATACAGCCGTATGACCTCAGCACCTGCCTTGGTCTTGCGCAGGTCAGGCGTGAACGAACTCACGTATGTGCCCGGCTGCGTGAACTCGCTGGGCATAAACACCGCGTCTCCGGCGATGATCTTGGGGTTGCGTCCGGTGGCGCGCAGTTGGCGCACGAAGAGATCGGCGTCGCTGGGGTTCAAGAATGGGATCACCACGACCTGCGTGTCCCGTGGAATGCGGGAAATAACAGGTCGGTAATTCCGCCCTTTGACGGGCGCCACGAGTTGCGCAGTGGGAGTGATGCCTTCTGCGGCAAGTGAGCGCGTGATGCTCGCCGCCAGGCCCTCGGAGTACGGCTCTGGGTTATGGACGATCACGACCTTGCCACCTCCCAGCGGTCCGGCGACAAAGACCCCGATCGTTGATCCCTGAATCGAATCGTCGGGGACCACTCTGTGAAACCCCTTAAATTGACCGTTGGCCAGATCGGTGCGCGTGGCGCTCGGTGAAACCCAAGCGATACCCGCCTTGTCGAGGATCGGACCGATCGCCAGGGTCACCCCAGATGACTTCGGTCCAACCATGCCCACCGCCACCTGGCTCGACGCAATCATCCGCGCTGCCTTCACCCCGTGGGCGGGGCTGATGTTCACCGGTAAGGGGAGGATGGTGAACTCCGTCCCATGGTCATTATTGAATTTGTCGAGCGCTACTCTCGCCCAGTTCATAGTGCTGCCGTCGTCGCCGGCCCGATCACCGTACGGCGCCATCACGGCGATCGTGCCCGTGCAGGTGTCGGTCACGCCGGACCCGCTGGTCGCAGATGGTGCGGAGTTATTTCCAGCGCCGCAACCGGCGGCAAGGGGCAATGCCGCCGCCAGCGCAAGGGCCGAAATGATTGATCGGCTGTGGCTCACCAGAAGAACGCCGCGCCGAGGATGCACAGCCCGAGGACTGATCCACTCACGCTGATCAGTGCCAAACGGGCGCCGCGTGATTCGAACACGCCCGACAGACCACCGGCGAGAAATGCGACGGTGAGGAGCGCCGCGATGAACTCCAACCGGTGAGACCGCGTGAGGTTTTCGCGCGCCGATTCAACCTCAGCGTCGGCACGGACGGTGGCGGCCCGCGCATCAACCACCTTACCGGGTGCGTTCCAATCGGGATTGCCGGAGACGAACGGGGTGCGGGGCCGAACGGCCGGCGGCTGGACCTCCCACCATCCCACTGCCCGTCGGGTGGGGGTGCTCATCATCGTCAGAATGCTGGCTGCCTGTGTGGCGTTGCCTGCCTGCAGTGCGTTCTGGTACTCGATGAATAGCTGGCGATCGCCGCTGATGCTGCGCTCGGCTTCGGACGCGAGCGTATTGGCGTCGTTCACCGCCTGGGTGGAGAGCGTAAAGGCCTCGACTGCGTGTCCGGAGAGCACCTGCGCACGCCATGCCACGACACCGGCGGTGATCGCCGCGAAACCAAGCACGATCGCGAGCGTCAGGCCGAGGCCGCGGGGCAGATGTGCATGCGTCTGATCACCATGCCCGCTCGCGTGTCCCACGCTCACGGTTGGCGCCCCCGTTCGCGCATCTTCGCGCGCAGCGCACTACGGCCCATGCCGATCATTGGCCCGGCCACCCGGTGGACGCGCCCGAGTACATCGTCAAGTGCATCGGTGAACCAGTGGATGTCGTCGTCGCTGATGACGTACGGGGGGAGAAGACGGATGATCGCTCCGTGACTGCCGGTGACCTGGGTCAGCACGTGATGCCGATCGAGCAGTGGAATGACCACCATCTGCGGGAACAGGCTTTCGTGGGCGGCCCGCATGGCCCGCCAGGCCACCTTGCGCGCGGAACTACGGGGCGCCTGCAGTTCGATGGCCACCATGCACCCCATTCCACGGGCTTCCTTCAGCACGTCGTGGCGATCCCTCAGGGCGTTGATCTGGTCAACCAATCGCCTCCCCTGCACTGCACTGCGGTTCACCATGTCATCGGCATCAAGTACGTGCAGCATGGCGAGGCCGGCTGCCATGGCCAGGTTGTTGCGGCCGAAACTCGATGAGTGCACCCAGCAGCGCTCCATGCTGCTGAATACCGACTGGTAGATGGACCGGCGGCACACCATGGCTGCCACCGGCACATACCCACCCGACAGTGCCTTGCTGGTGCAGATGATGTCCGGCTCGAGCCCCCAGTGCTCAAACGCGAACATGCGGCCCGTGCGCCCCCACCCGGTGGCCACCTCGTCGCAGATGAGCAGGGTGCCGTGCCGCTGGCACAGATCCTGCACGCCCTGCAGGAAGCCGTCCTCCGGAATCAGGACGCTGTGGCCGGGAATGCACTCCATGATGACCGCGGCGGTTTCCTCGCGGACCAGTACGCGCTCGAGGCCCACCAGGTCGCCTACGGCCACCTCGTCGCTTGCCAGAAGCTGACCGAAGCCTTCGCGGAACTCCTCGTTGCCCATGGCCGACAGCGCGCCGAGTGTGAGCCCATGCCAGCCGCCGGTGAAATGGCACATGCGATCGCGCCCGGTGTGGGCGCGCGCGAACTTCATCGCGGCTTCCACCGACTCGGTACCCGAATTGCAGAAGTACACGGCGTCGAGGTGGGGAGGGGTGCGCTGCACGATGGCCTCGGCCAGCAGGCCCGAGAGCAGCGCGCAGTCCATTTGCACCATGTTGGGCAGATCCATGTCGAGCACGTCGCGGATTGCACCGGCGACCACGGGGTTGTTGCGCCCGACTGCCGCCACGCCGAAGCCCCCGAGCATGTCGAGGTACTTCACGCCGTCCCTGTCCCACAGGTGCGCTCCCTCCCCGCGCGAGTACACGCGGTCGAACCCGATGGTGCGGAACACGTCAACCAGTGTGGGGTTGACGTACTGCTCGTGCAGTTCGTAGTTCTCGCCGAGGCGATTGGCGACGATGCTCTTGATGTCGTATGCCATGGTTGCAAGGTAGCGGCCAGATCGTCTTTCCATGTCTCTCAACGTAGGGGAACGGCCCTTCCTCTTTGCCCTGTCGCGCGCCGCACTGCCCGCTGCCCGCGCCTTGCCGACCCTCGGAGCCCTGTGAAGGATACCCGCACCGCCCGCACGTCGAGGCCTCGCAAGGCCGCTTATCGCGTCGCCACCACGTGGCAGGCGCACCGGGCGCTGCGGATTGTGGTGTTCGTCGGGGTCGCTGTGGCGATAAAGCTTCTGACGTGGCCGTCGGTGGGAGTGTCACCCGACACCGGGCTTGATGGCTCATGGCAGATCGGTCTGCATCTGGCGGCTGATCAGGGGCTTCAATTCGGCCGGGATATCGGCTTCACGTACGGCCCGCTCGGATTTCTCGTGTTTCCGCTTCTGGTCACGGGTCCCACCTACGCGCTGGCGTTCGTGGCCACATTTGCGATGGAGGCGCTGTTGGTACTGGCGATAATCGTTACTGCACGACGTGGCCTCGGCAACGGGACCATCGCCATTCCCATCGCATACGCGGCGAGCGCGTTGCTGTTCACGTTCCCCTCAGAGGTCGGGGGTTTGCTGGCGCTCGTGGTCGCCCTCATGTTCATCCAGCAACCGGTGCAGACCCCGCGGGCGGCGTTGGTCGTGTCAGCCCTTCTCGGCGTGGCCACGGCGCTCCTGCTGCTCATCAAGTTGGACGGCGGAATGATCGCGATCGCTGTGCTTGGCCTCACCGCGTGGATGCAGGGAAGAGCCCGGGCCCTCGCGGCATGGGCCATCGCCGGGGTCATCGCCGCATCGGGGTTGTGGCTCATCACCGGCAACAGCCCCTTGGCAGTGCCGCGCTGGATGGCGTGGTCGGCTCAGCTGGTGTCTGGCTATTCGGGCGCCACGATGCTGGAGACCCCCGGCCGGGCGTGGGAATACGCGGTGTTTCTTGCGCTCGCCGTCGTACTCATCGCAATGAGCACCTACGCATGGCGCACCCGCCCTATTACCCAGCGAGTGGCGCTCTCCGCGGTGCTGGTCGTGGGTATCTGGGCCACCTTCAAGCACGGCTTCGTGCGGCACGACACCCATGCTCCATTCGCACTCCTCACCATCGCCGTGCTGCCAGCTGTGGTGGCATGGAGGAGCACGGCACTCAGGGTGAGTGCCGTCGCCATGGTGGTGGTGGGCTTTGCGTTTGCTTTTCAATCAACAGAGCAGCCCACGGCGCATCTCCTCGACCCCCGGGGACGCGTCTCGAATGCATATGACCAGGCACTACTTATTACGGATTCCAACTCGCGGGCCGCGCAGGTCACCGCCGACCGCGCGTATCTGCGCAGCCGGCTCGGCGTGACCGCAGCGATGGTGAGGACAATCGGGCGCTCCGGGGTGCACATCACCCCCTACGAGGTGGCGGCAGCGTGGGCATACAACCTCAAATGGAAGCCGCTGCCGCAGTTCCAGTCGTATTCGACCTGGACCACGGCGCTCGACCGGGTAAATGGCGACGCGCTCCGCGGCGCAGATGCGCCCCGATTCGTGCTGCGGGCTGACGTGGCGCGCACCGACGGGCAGTCTCCGATCTGGCAATCGCCGGATGAGAACCTCGCCCTTCTGTGCCGGTACCGCCCGGTGATGACCGGCGGCCGGTGGCAGCTTCTTGAGCGTGGCACCAACCGCTGTGGCGTGCCGGTGCTGGTTGGCATTGCTGCTGCGCGAGCCGGCCGTGCCACGGGCGTGCCGAGGGCAGGCGCGAACCGCATCGTGTTCGCCCGCATGCACTGGAGTCCTGATCTGGGCGAGCGGGTGCTGTCGGTGCTGTTCAAGCCATCGCATGCTCCTGAGATCAGGCTGACCGGGGCATGGGGGAGGGCGCGGTTCAGGTTGCCCGCGGCGCTTCTCGACGCCCCACTCGTGCTGCGTGCACCTGCTCCCCCGGGTCTCCCTGCGCGGGCCGCCAAATTGCTTCGCACCGATCGCATGACCCTTCTGTATCCGCCGCAGGCGGGAGTGGACTTTTACGCAATGTCGCTGCGGCCGTAATCACAACGCCCGCTGGCACCCACCCGGCGCAGTGCGCCGGGTGGGGAGGCCCCTCACGGAGCGAGGCGACGCCGATAGCGTTGGCTGCGGTGCTCGACGTCTCACACGAATTGGCACACATTTAGGCCGCGATAAATCCCGTGTTGTGCGGGGACACTGTCGCGCCGGGGTACCCGGCAGCGCAGACCTTGGGTGGTCGACATGGCGCTATTCGTGACGGGATGGATCCACACGAATTAGGGCTTTGGGCAGGGGGGATCGTCAACAATGCCCTCCATGAGCAGCCACCATGATCTTGTTGCCCGTGGGTTCAGCGAGACAGCCTCCGACTACGACGGAGCAGTCCGGTTCAACATCGAGGGAGCCCAACGCCTGGTGATGGCGATCCCCCCCGGCACCTACGACGACGTGCTCGACGTCGGATGCGGCACTGGGTGGGCAACTCAGGCGCTCATCGACCGCTTCAGCCCGGCGCGTGTCACCGGCGTTGACCCCTCGGAGGGAATGCTCGAGCAGTTCGAGGCGAAGTTGGGCGCGATTGACGGCATCGACGTAGCGCTCGTACAGGCGGGCGTTCTGGACATGCCCGTGGCCGAAGGGTCGTTCGATCTGGCCATCTGCTCAATGGCCTATCACTGGTTCCCCCGTCGCTGGGATGCCGCGAAGGCCATCGCACAGGCGTTGAAGCCGGGCGGTGTGGTGGTCATTCTGTGCTCTGGCAAGGGCGGCGAGCAGGCGTATCGCGACGTCATCGCCGACGTCGAGCCCATCAACTACGCATGGCTCGGCGCCTTTGACGGCAACCTGCGCGACATTCCTCAGATGGAGGGCTATCTCGTGGCTGCAGGCCTCGACCCCATTGACATCTGGATGGAGCGCCGCGTGCGGCACACCACCGTCGAGGCCTATATGGAGCGCATGCGTGTGGTGGCGGGCCACATCATTGGCGACCCATGCGAACCGGAGATCGCTGACTGGTTGTCGCGGGTGGAAGAGAAGATGCGCGAGCGATCAGGAGCGCGCGGCTGGACCTACGACTTCATGAAGCTGTTCGCTATCGCACGGAAGCCGGCATGACCCGCTCGTTGCGTATCGTGGCAGCGTCCCTCGCAGCGCTCGGCACCACCGCTGCGACCTCCCTAGCCGCGTACCCCCGCCACGCCGCAATCCTCGTGGCCGTCGAGGCGCCCATGAGCGGCGAGGGGGCACAAGATGGGCTCGACCAGTTGCGCGGAGTCGAGCTGGCGGCCCGTCAGGCCAACGCGCAGGGAGGGGTGCTCGGGCGATTTATCAAGGTCGTGCGCGCCGACGACGTCGGTGACCCCGGGAAGGCCATGTCGACGTTCCGCCACGTCGCGCGGATGAACGCCGACGCGCTTATTGGCCCGTACAACTCGTCGGTCGCCGTCATCAACCTTCCGTCGTACGTGAAGGCGCGCATCATCCCGGTGCAGATGGCATCCACCGACGCCACGAGCGGCATCGGCATCAACGTGCAGCCCAAAACCCGTCAGATCGCCCCAGTGGAGATCGACTGGATCACACGTCAGTGGGCCCCACAGCGTGTTGCGATCCTGGCTGGGCAGTCCACATTCCTTGCTGGGCAGGCCAGCCTCATGGAAGCCGCGCTCACCAAGGCCGGGGTGGGGGTCACCCGCATTCCCATCACGGCGGGTCAGGACGACTATTCGGCTGAGGTGGGCGAGGCACTGGCATCTGGGGCGAACGCGCTCTACGTCAGCACCAAGCTGGCTGAGGGTGTGAAGATCGCTGCTCTGCTGGCCGGGTCCGGGAGCGAGGCGAAGTGCTTCCTGGGCTTCGCAAATCAGGATCCGAGCTTCGTCGAGAAGGCTGGGGTGCCCGTGAGCCAGCGATGTGTGTTCAGCGGTGTGGCCGCACCCACCCAAATTCCCACCGCCAAGACCTACGTACGTGACTACCGGCGCGCCTTCGGCATTGAGCCCGCCACGTGGGGCGTGTTCACGTACGACTCCGCCCGCGTGCTGTTTAAGGCCATGCGCGAGGCGGGCACCGTGAACTACGCGGCCGTGATGGCGCGCCTGCGGCACACCACCGGTTTCCCCGGCTCCACCGGCACCATCACCATCGATCCGGTGAGCGGTGATCGTCGCAAGGTGGCGGCTACCGTGCTCACCGTTGACGATGCCGGACGCTTCGTGCTCGCCCGCCGCTGACCGCCGCACCCGCTGGCGCCAGATGGTGCTGGCGGCGACCGCACCGAC
>SYFI01000152.1 GCA_005800465.1 Actinomycetota bacterium
ACCTCGTCCTTGAACAATTGGCGAAGCGGCTCCACCAGCGCCATATCCATGTCATCGGGCAGGCCACCCACGTTGTGATGGCTCTTGATGACGGCCGCGTTGGTGCCGCCCCCCGACTCGATGACGTCGCTGTAGAGCGTGCCCTGCACGAGGAACTTTTCGTGGCCGAGCTTCGCCGCCTCCTGATCGAAGGTGCGGATGAACTCACCGCCGATGAACTTGCGCTTCTCCTCGGGGTCGGTCACACCCTTGAGCCCCGCAAGGAATGCCTCTTCGGCGCGCACGTGGACCAGCTGCACGTTGAAGTGCTTGCCAAAGGCCTCCTCCACCTGCGTGCCCTCGTTCATGCGCAGCATGCCGTGGTCCACGAATACACAGGTGAGGCGGTCGCCGATGGCGCGGTGCACCAGCAACGCAGCCACCGCGCTGTCCACACCGCCCGACAGACCACACATGGCGCGCTGGTCACCCACCTGTTCGCGAATGCGCGCCACCTGATCATCAATAACGTTGGCGGGGGTCCATGTGGGTGTCAGGTCGCAGGCATCAAACAGGAAGCCCTTGAGCAGATCGGTGCCGAAGGGCGTGTGCACGACCTCGGGGTGGAACTGCACACCGAAGCGGCGGTTTGCCGGATCCTCCATCGCGGCGACGGGGGCACCGGGGGTCTCGGCCGTCACGGTGAAGCCCTCGGGCGCCGACGTGACGGCATCGCGGTGGCTCATCCAGCAGGTGTCCACGGGCAGGTCACGGAAGAGGCCGGCTCGTGAATGCACCCGGATCTCGGTGCGCCCGAATTCACCGGTGCCGCTGTTGGTCACCACGCCGCCCAGCGCCTGCGCCATCGACTGCATGCCATAACAGATGCCGAGAACTGGGATGCCCAGGTTCAAGAGCCTCGGGTCGAGCGACGGTGCGCCATCCTCGTACACCGACGCCGGTCCACCCGACAGAATAATGCCGCCGGGCGCGATGCGCACCACGTCGTCCGGATCGACGTCGTGGGGCACGATGGCCGAGAACACACGGCATTCGCGCACGCGGCGTGCGATGAGCTGGCTGTACTGGGCGCCGAAGTCAACGACCAGAATGCCCCCATGGACCTGATCGACCAGTTCGGGGGCGAGTGCGAACGCCATCCTCAGCCCATGCCGACGGACTGCGCCTGCTGCAACTTCTTGCCCTCGGTCTTGAGCGCCGGCGCGACCATGACCTCGCACTTCTGGAAGCCCTGGATCGACTCGTACCCGCATGTGGCGAGCGCGTTTCGCAGCCCGCCGATGAGGTTGAGCGAGCCGTCGTTCTCGTGCGCCGGACCCAGGAGGATCTCCTGAAGTGTGCCGATGGTCTTCGTACGCACCCGGGTGCCGCGCGGCAACTCCGGATGAAACGTGGCCATACCCCAGTGACTGCCGCGGCCGGGGGCCTCTGCAGCCTTGGCCAGCGGGGAGCCCACCATGCAGGCATCGGCGCCACAGGCGACAGCCTTGGCCAGGTCGCCGCCGTATGCCATTCCGCCATCGGCGATGACGTTGACGTAGTCGCCGGTCTCGAGCACGTGCTGCATGCGGGCGCCTGCGGCGTCGGCAATGGCCGTGGCCTGGGGAACACCCACGCCTATGACCTGACGGGTGGTGCACGCAGCGCCCGGACCCACGCCTACCAGCACGCCCACCGCACCCGTACGCATGAGGTGCAGCGCCGTGGAGTACGACGCGCAGCCGCCCACGATGACCGGCACCGGGAGGTCGGCGATGAACTGCTTGAGGTTGAGCGGCTCGACCAACGACGAGACGTGCTCAGCCGACACGACCGTGCCCTGAATCACAAGGATGTCCAGACCGGCCTCGAGGGCCGGCCCGATGAACTGCCGAACGCGCTGCGGGGTGAGCGACCCGGCGGTGATCACGCCCGAGGCCTTGATCTCATTGATGCGTTGCACCATCAGATCGACATCCACGTCGCGGGCGCGGTAGATCTCCTGCAGCCCCCGGGTTGCCGTCTCGGGCGGATACTCCGCGATGCGGGCGAGCTCGGCGTCGGGATCCTCGTACCTGCTCTGGATTCCCTCAAGGTTCAGAACCCCGAGACCGCCGAGCTTTCCGAGGGCGATTGCCGTGGCCGGGTTGACCACGCCGTCCATGGCCGAAGCCAGCAGGGGCATCTCCATCTTGTACGGGCCCATCTGCCACGAGAGATCGACATCTTCGGGGTCACGCGTGCGGCGGCTCGGGACGATTGCAATCTCGTCAAGCCCATACGCCCTGCGCCCGCGCTTTCCACGGCCGATCTCGATCTCCACCCGGGACCCCTCTCGTCAATCGTTCGAGGGGGCAACCTACCACCCCTGCCCGGATAGCGATGTGGGTCGCCGAATGCGATGCGGGGACCCCTTACGCCCCCGCTTCGACCTCGTACACGGTCACCTGGCGGGCGATCGCCTCTACGTCGCCGGGCGCCAGCACACCGGCGCCAAGCAACTGCGTGCTGGCCGCACCGCAGGCGACCGCCTCACGCAGGGCATCCTCTTCGGACGCGCCCACGTACACACCGGCCAGGTAACCGGCCAGAAACGCGTCGCCGGAACCCACTGTGCTCACAACCTCGGTCATGGCGTCCACGCGAGCCAGCAGCGTGCGAGTTCCTCCGTCGCCGGTGAGGCTCGCCACGCATCCGCGCTCGTCATGCACCAATGCATTTCCCGCGCCCATTTGGCACAGCATCGCGGCCCCGGTGGCGGCGTCCTCGTCGTCGGCGAACTCGTTGCCCACAACGTCCTCGGCCTCGCGGGTGTTCGGGCTCACCAGCCATGGTTCAGCCAGCAGCGCCTCGCGCAGCGCCGACCCCGGTGCGTCCACCACAATGCGCAGATCGGGTCGTGCGAGTTTCTGCGCCAGCACCGCGTAGTACTCCGCTGGCACGTCGCGGGGAAGCGACCCGGCCAGCACCACGATGTCGGCGCCGCGCGCGAGGTATCCGAGCTTCTCGCCAAGAAGCGCCAGCTCGGCATCGGTCACGCTGGGCCCGTACTCATTGATCTCGGTCTGCTGATTGCCCGTGGGGTCAACCACAGCCGTTGATGTACGCGACTCATCACCGATGCGCACGAAGTCGTTGAGGATTCCCTCTGCGGTCAGTTGCTCGATGATCGCAGTCCCAGTACGCCCGCCCGCGAGTCCGGTTGCGATGACCGGCTGCCCCAGGTTCCGGAGCGCACGGGCGATGTTCACGCCCTTGCCACCCGGCAGGGTAAGCGAGTCGCTTGCGCGGTGACGCCGCCCCGCCTGAAAATTCGGCACGCTGAGCGTGCGGTCGAGTGCGGCGTTGAGGGTGACGGTGAGGATCATGTGAACACTGACCTTATTCCCTCAAACGCTGCCTTCAGGTGATCGGTAAATCCGGGTGACGCCACAGCAAACGGTGCAACGAGCGCCGATCTGGCCACCACCGTGTCGCCCTGGAACACCGCAACGGTGCCCACCCCCTGGCCGGGCACAAGCGGCGCGCTGATCGCCGAGGGCGCCGTGATGCGCAGCCGGATCGGCTTTCCCAGACGCACTGTGGCAATAACAGCCGACGCCGGGTGCAGCGCCACATCGCTACCTGGGGCGCCCTGAACAGGTACTCGCACCACAGTCGTGCCCTTGGCCACGACTGTGGGACGGGCGTAGTTGGAGAAGCCCCACTCGAGGAGTGCCTTCGCGTCGCGGGCGCGCTGGGCGCGGCTGTCCTCGCCCATCAGCACGGCAAAGAGGCCCACTCCGAGACTGGGCGACGTCGCGTGCGCTACCTCCACGTAGCCCGCGCCGTCGGTGTGCCCGGTCTTCACGCCATCCGCCGACGGCATGATCGACAGGAGGTCG
This sequence comes from Actinomycetota bacterium, assembly GCA_005800465.1. GTDB lineage: Bacteria > Actinomycetota > Thermoleophilia > Miltoncostaeales > Miltoncostaeaceae > SYFI01. The sequence continues at coordinate 3,864 of SYFI01000152.1, forward strand.
TTCTCACTCGTGAGGGTGCGCGGCCCGTCCGGCCCTGGGATAGTGATGGTGCGGCGCCGGACGATGTCGCGCAGCACCGGCTGCTTCATCACCGCCTTTGCCACGGTGAGCAGGTCACGCGGAGATGACTGATGGCCGGCGGCATCGAGTCCATGAGGATTGGCGAAGTTGGTCGCCACAAGCCCCATCTCCTTCGCCTTCTCGTTCATCAGGTCGACAAACGCCGACTCCGATCCCGCAACTCCCGTGGCAATTGCCACGGCGGCATCGTTTCCGCTCTGCACGAGCAGCGCCCGCAGAAGGTTTCGCATCACAATCCGCTCGCCCGGCTTGAGGCCGGCCGACGACTCGCCCACGGCCACGGCCGAGGGCGGCACCGTGACCACCCGATCGAGGGCACCGCTGTCAATCGCAACTAGTGCCGCCAGCATCTTGGTGAGACTCGCCATGGGTCGCGCGGTGTCGGCGTCGTGCTCGGCCAGCACCTCACCCGTGGCGCCGTCGGCCAGCAGCCATGCGGAGCCGCCTGGGACAGGCGGAGGTCCGACGCCCAGGGCGGCGGAGGGGACGGCCACAGCGGCAAGGACACCGAGTGCCAGCGAGAGGCGCTTCACGGCGCTGATGGTACCAGCGGCCACCCAACTCCCGAGGCGCGTCGGATGGCCGGATGAGAACCTTCCATTGTGAGCAACGACGTACCACAGGTGGTCGCGCACCCCAGCGACCCGGGCCCGGGTGGCCTGTCGGCGGCCGAGGCGGCGCAGCGTCGCCCACATCGCCGTCGCCGCCCCACGGGCCGGTCGTACGCCTCCATCGTGTTCGCGAACGTCTTCACGCTGTTCAACCTCATTCTCGCCGCCTTCGCCGTACTCACGCTGATATTTGGCGACTGGCGCGACGGCTTCTTCCTGGTAATCCTCATCCTCAACACGGGCATCGGCCTGTTTCAGGAAATACGGGCCAAGCGCGCCCTGAATCGGCTGGCCGCACTCGTGGCACCCACCGCGCGCGTCGTACGCGAGGGCACTGAGCGGCGCATTGACCTCGATGATGTGGTGCCGGGCGACCTGGTCGTGCTCAGGACCGGGGACCAGGTGGCGGCCGATGGCGTGCTGAGGTCCGTCGAGGGTCTGGCGCTCGACGAGTCGGTGCTCACAGGTGAGACCCGCCCGGTCGCCCGCGACCGTGGCGACCACGTTCGCGCAGGGGCGTTCTGCGCGGAGGGCGCCGGCACCTTCATCGCCACGGCTGTCGGGCCCGATTCATATGCGGGTCGCCTTGCGGGCGTCGCCCGTGGATTTCGCCACCAGCTCTCCCCCCTCCAGCGTGGGATGAATCGTCTAATGGTGACCATGGTCGCGCTCATGATCCCCCTTGGAGCGGTACTCGCGCTGGCCCTATGGCATCGGAACGCTGGTGCCAATGAGACAGTCTCCACCGCGACCGCGGCAGTGGTCACGCTGTTTCCGGAGGGGCTCATTCTTCTGGCCAGCATCACCTACGCGGTCGCTGCCCTTCGAATGACCCGACGCGGTGCGCTCTCGCAACAACTCGCCGCCATCGAGTCGCTTGCCGCGGTAGACGTGGTGCTGCTCGACAAGACCGGCACGCTCACCACCGGCCATGCGCGGCTGGTCGCGCGCGAACCGTCATCCGGGGTGCGTCCAGAGGACCTCGACCGGGCACTTGGGCGTTTCGCAGCGGCATGGGGGGACCTCGACGAAACGCTCACGGCCATCGCATTGTCCATCCCCGCCATCAATGAGACTCCCGACGAGGTCACGCACTTCTCGTCGCGCCGGCGGTGGTCGGCCGTGCGGTTCGGTGACAGCACGCTGGTGCTCGGGGCACCCGGGGTGATCAATGCCGGGCCGCTCGCGGATGAGGTGGCCCGCGAATCGGAGGCCGGGCGGCGCGTGCTGGTGCTGGCGCGTGGGCACATGCCACTGGGTACGCCCGGCCCCGATGATGCCCCCCCAGAGGACATCATTCCCATGGGAATGATTGCCCTCTCCGAGACCCTGCAGCCGGACGTGCGCGAGGCCATCAGTTTTCTTGATCGCGAGGGTATCCCGGTGCACGTCATCTCGGGCGATGCCCCGACCACGGTCGGTGCCATTGCCCGCGACTGTGGTGTGCGGGCAACCGCGCCCACCCTGGCGTCGGACCTGCCGACCGAACCCGCCGCTCTGGCCCGCGCGGTTGCACACGCGGGTGTGATCGGCCGTGCGGGCCCCGACGACAAGGAGCGCATTGTGCGTGCGCTCGCCGCGCAGGGTGCGACCGTGGCCATGTTCGGCGACGGGGTGAACGACGTGCCGGCGCTCAAGGCGGCGCACGTCGCCATCGCTCCCGGCACAGCCACCGAGATGGCCCGGGCGGTCGCCGATGTGGTGCTCGTACGGGGCGGGTTCTCGGCGCTTGCACCCATGGTGACAGAGGGACGGCAGGTGCTTCGCAATCTGCAGCGGGTGAGCAATCTCTTTGTCACAAAGTCATTTCTCGCGGCGTTCCTCATCCTCACCATCGGGCTCACCCCTGCCAGCTATCCATTCCTGCCCCGGCACCTCTCACTGCTCTCGACGCTCACCATCGGCATCCCGGCTCTATTTCTGGCTCTTGCACCCAGCACCGGCGAGTGGCGGCCGCGGGAGTTCGTGGCCAGCACATTCAGGTTTGCGCTCCCGGCTGGTGTTGCCGCCGGATTAGGTGTGACCTCGAGCTATCTCTTTGCCACCAACGTGGAGGGCGCCGATGTGATGACGGCCCGCACGATCGCCGTCACCGCGCTGATGACCATCGGTCTCTGGCTGGTGCTGGTGCTCGAGCTGTCAGGGGTGCGACGCAGCGCCTGGGTCATCCTCCTGTGCCTGGTGATGGGCGGGGCCTATGCCGCCGTCGTCATCGTCACGCCGCTGCGCGACTTCTTCGCACTCACGCTCATCAGTCCGCTCGACATCGCCATCGCGCTGTCGGGAGCGGCCATCACCGCGGCCGGCCTGTGGATCCTTGACCGGCGATTCCGGCCCGAGCCCCTTCGCGGATCACTTCCACGGTGGATGGCCCGGATGGTTCCCAAGTCCATGAGGGCCGACGACGACTGACTAGATGGGCTGGCCGCCCCGCAGCGCTGGGTGGAAGCGCATGAGGCGCTCGTCGAGGTCGTCCAGGGCGCGGGCGCGGACAACCCCCGGCAGTGCCCCCACCCGCTCGTAGTGGTCGGCGAGGCGCGGACCGCCGAGGGCGAGGTCGTCGTAATAACTCCCCCAGCCGGTGAGCATGTACAGGTAGATGTCCGAGACCCCCGGCAGATCTCCCGCCAGCCACTCGCGGCCCCGAAGCCATGCCTCAACATGCGCGCCATGACGTTCCATCGCCGTTCTCCCCTGGGCCTCCATCGCCGGCCAGGCATTCTCCTCGGGCGTGAATGCCCGGGGGAGCATCACTGGCCACCAGCCCGGGTGGAACGTGTTGGCCAGCCACACCACCCAGCGCAGATGGTCAGCGAATGCCGGCGTGCCATGGGCCGGTGAGAGGTGAGCGGCGGGAAACCGCTCTGCGATCCACAGCAGCACGGCGCCGGTCTCGAAGATCGTCACGTCGCCCTCGCAGAGGGCGGGCACGCGCATGAGCGGGTTGGCATCGGCGAACCCCGGTGCCTCCTCGCGCCGCTTTGGATGCACATTGACCACGTCGTACCCGGCATCCGCGCACTCAAGCGCGGCGCGCGCCGCAAATGATGACGAGCCGGTGATCTGGAAAAGGGTGATCATTGTGGTGCCTCCGGTAGGTCCATGAGAAGGCGCGCCACCGCGCCGTAGTCGAGTGCGCCATCCACCTGATCAAACAGGGCCGATGCGGCGTCGCCGATGGCGAGCGGACCTCCGGCAAGGTCGCGGGCGTGCCCAAGGTCCTTACGCAGGTCGCGTGCACGGAATCCGGGACGGTGATCGCCGCGAAGCACCCGCGGGAAAAGATTCTGAAGTTGCCACGAGTCGCCCGACGCGGCCCCCACCACGCGGGTGAGTACAGCCGGATCGACGCCTGCGCGCTGACCCATGCCAAATGCCTCGGCAGTGCCCGCGGAGATGATGGCCACCAGCAGGTTGTTGACCAGCTTGGCCACGAGCCCTGACCCCACCGGCCCGCAGTGCACCCGCTTTGCCGGGTCCCCGATGGCATTGAGCACGGGGGCTGCGGCGGCGATGCCGCCAGCGCTCCCACCGCACATGACCGCGAGCGTCCCCGCATCGGCACCCGGGGGACCACCGCTCACCGGGCAGTCGAGGTACTCGCACCCGCCCGCTGCCGCCATGCGGGCCGCCTCGCGAGCGGCGACAGGGGCGATGGTCGAGGTATCCACAATGAACAGGGGCGGCACCGGCGCGGCCATAGCGGCGCCGACCACCTCGATGACATCGTCGGAGTCGGTGATCGACAACAGCAGCAGGTTGGCCCCACCAACCGCGGCGGCCACATCGGCCACTGGGATGGCGGGCAACCCCTTGGCACGGGAGGCGGTCCGCGCATATACCCGCACCTCGTACCCGGCGCCAGCGAGGTTGCGGATCATGCCCGCCCCCATCAACCCGGCCCCCACCACTCCCACGCGCATCCCGTCCACGTTAGCCCGCCACCTCATCGTCGCCGCGCGCCACCGCGTCGCGGTCGGCCCCCGACGGCAGACCACCCCGCCAGTCGCATCCCGGGCACCGCTCCTCGCCCTCCAAGTGCCCTTCGGCCCATGCCCGGGCGGCCACCATGGGCAGCACCCGATCGGTGGGATGCCCCTCACGAAGCATGCCCAGCGCACCAATCACGATGGCCGCGAGCACCGGGTCGGCTGGATCGGGGAATGGCGGCACAGGGCCGGGGGCCTCGAGCCCGGGGATGGCGCCAGGGCGGTGTCCGGGGAAGCAGGCCTCCGCGATCAACTCCGGGCGTGAGACGCCACGGGCGAATCCACAACCGCCATCGCAGCCACCGCAGCGGTCCTCGCCATCGATGTGCCCCTCCATCCAGGCGTGCACCGCCAAGTCCACCACGGCCTGCGGCACCGAGGCCGAGTCGGCCAGGCGCAGGGACCGATCGAGCAGGCCCGCGAGCACCGCCCCATCGGAGATGGGGGCCGGTGGCACATCGACATCGCCCGAGTAGAGCGGGTGTGCCGTGGGGCGGAAGCCGGTGGGACCTACGTCGGTCAATGTTCATCCCCGTGTGCCGTGGGGGGATCCACCACGTCACCCGAGCGGCCCATGAGGCGACGGCACCCGGCGAGCACCACCGGGGCGAGCGCCAACGCCACGATGTCGAACAGCACATATCCCGCAGCTGCACCGCTCGGCGGATTTCCATTCATCAGGCCGAGTCCCGGGATGTACTCCTCCCACCGCCATGTGCCCACCCATGTACCCCAGATCTCGAGGAACGCCACGAAGAAGAACACGCCTGCGTACAGCTCAGGTGCGCGCCCGCGCAGAAGAAAGACGATGAGGATTGCCGAGGCAATGAACCCGGCCACGTCAATGCGCCCGAGCACGCCCGAGAGCCCGAGGCCCGCCCACGTGGCCACGCCCACGATGGCCGCCGCGCGCACGATCGCATGGTGTGCGTTGGCCAGACGCGTCTGGGAAAAGCGGTACCCCACCAGATACACGAGGCCGTGTCCGGCGGGGACGAAGATGGGGAGATTTCCCAAGCGGTAGTCGTAGATGCCCCAGATGAGCGAGCACAGAATCTCCGCCGTGGTGGCCACCACCACCACCACGGCGACCCGGGCCCGATCAAGCGGGGACAACGGGATGCACGAGACGAGCAGCACCACCCAAGCAACAGCCGAAAGCACGAGTTGCAGGCCGATACCCCCCAGCGAGTCAAACCAGAGGCCCGCCGTGGTCAGCACGACGATGAAGGGGATGAATGCCCACGGCCGCCCGAACAGACGAAGGGGATCACGATTTGCGACGGCCGCGGTCACGGCAACTGAGGGTACTCCCGGACGACAGAGGACCGCGCCTGAACGGGTCGACGGGTTCGGGGGGGCAACCCCGGGATGAACCCGTACAGTCCATGCATGGAATCGACTGATCTCGGCACACAGATGGCAGGGGTCCGTGATGCGTTGGTGGAGATGGCCAGTCTCGTCCTGTCACAGGTAGAGCAGGCTGTGGATGCATGGGAAACACACGATCCCGACCTCGCCAGGCGGGTGATGGCGCAGGACGAGGCCGTCGACGATCACCTGCTGGACCTCGATCGCCGTATCTACGACGTGCATCTGATCCATGCCCCGCTCGCAGGCGACCTACGGCTTCTCCATGTGGGGCTCATCACGGCCGTCGCCCTGGAGCGCGTCGGAGATCTCGCTGTTTCCATCTCCCGATTGGCCGAATCGATTCCTGCTGGCGGATCTGTGCCCGGCATCGACACCATCATCCGCCGCATGGCGGCGCGTGCGGTTGACAGCCTTGCCCGGGCCGTGCAGGCCATCGCCCATGCCGATGCCGATCTGGGAGACGAGGCACACCTCGAGGCCGATACCGTGCGACTGATGCTCGAAGATGTGCGTGAGGCGGCGTCAGATGAGGCAGAGAAGGGCGATCGGGAATGGATCACCGCATCGGTGCTGGTTGCCCGTCACCTCGAGCGGGTTGCCAACAACGCCGCCGAGTTGGGCGGGCGTGTGCGATTCATTGCGACCGGAGAACCCTTCGCCCGAAACCCGCGCCCGCCGGGCTAGTCGTCCGTGATCTTCGGCGGGGCGGCGGGTGCATCCGCGGCCTCTGGGGACGCATCCCCTCGTGCCTCCTCTTCGACGGCCTCCAGCGCCGCAATCGCGTCAAGGCGCGACAACACATCGTCGCCACCGTCCATCGTCCGGAAACTGCTCCGGCGCGCCCGCTTGGCCTTCGCCATATAAACCTCCGTTGTTACGAACCTGATCGTACCGGGCGTCTCCGGCGTCGCCGTCGCCGGCGTCGCCCGATGCCATCACCGGCCAGCGCCGCCACCAGCCGGTCGTCGGCCGGCGGGAATTCGTACCGAAGCAGATCTTCGCGCCGCACCCATCGGAACTGGGGGCTCACGATGGCCCGTGGACGCTGGAGCGGCGGGTACGAGCAGGCATAAAAACGAAGGCGCAGTGGGCCGGCATCCTCGCGCCAGATCATTCGCGGGTCACCGATCTCAATGTTGAGCTCCTCGCGCAGTTCGCGACGCAGCGCCGTGATGTCGCGCTCCCCAGGCTCACGCTTACCGCCCGGAAACTCCCATCGCCCTGCGTTGCCGGACGTCTTCGGGCGCTGCGTGATGAGGATCCAACCGCCGCGCTCGATGACCGCGGCCACCACGATGGTGGGTTCTTTACGTTTCATCGGAGCGCCGCCCAGCCCACCGGCACCAGAGAACGCCCCCGGCGCTCGGCCAGCCCGTCGCCCACCAGACTGTCGGCGGCCTCCGGGTCGGATGACACTGGGGCCCGCCCCCGCTCGGTGAGCGTGCGCAGCAACGTCCCCCGGCGCTGGCGCAACGAACCCTCGTATGGGGACTGGCGGCGCGTCGGGGGCGTGACCTCATGTACCGCACCGGCATCGGCTGCCGGACACGCCGTGCGCAGCGGGCAGCCGTCGTCGCACCGGGGCGTCCGGGCACTGCACACCTCGCGCCCGAGATCCATCAGGGCCTGACCCACATCCCACCCACGGCCACGGGGCGTACCGGGCCAGCCACCGGGAAACCGACGCGCTACAACCCGCCTGATGTTCACGTCCTCGGGCAGCACGGCCTCCCCGTCGGCGAAGCAGCGAATCGCAGCGGCCGTGTACGCGCCGACGCCCGGCAGGTCAGTGAGGTGGTCGGAATCGGGCCAGCCGTGTTCCCCAATGATCCCCGCGGCCGCATGCAGGTTGCGCGCACGGCGCGGGTAGCCGAGCCCCTGCCACTGCGCAAGCACCTCTCCCAGCGGCGCCTCAACCAGATCGGCAGCCCCCGGCCAGCGCGTCATCCAGGCCTCGTAGTAGGGAACGACCCGTGACACCTGAGTGGACTGAAGCATGACCTCAGACACCAATATGGCCCAGCGATCACGCGTATTGCGCCATGGAAAGTCGTGGCCCTCGCGGCCAAACCAGCGAATGAGTGCCCGAACTGCACGGGCATCGGGGGTCATCGTCACCCGCCGAGTGTCCCATGCCCGTTCGGCGTATGACGCCCGCACGGTGAGATCACGCGGTGGTGGCGATCCCGGGCTCGGCATCGGTCTCGACCAGACGGAGCGATTGAGCGGCCCGGCGAAGGGCATCCACAAGGGCACTCGTGTGTGACGGCGCAGGAATGAGCGCTGGGTGACCCGAGCGTGAGGCCACGCGACGGCGCACCAACGCGATCTCCTCAAGTGCCTCGGGTGGGAGCGACTCATGCGTGCGTGGGGCGCCAAGAGCCGCGAGGATTCGGTGGGCTGCACCAGCCTCCGAGCCTGCGTGCACCTCCACCCGCGCGACGACCAGGCCATCACGCACCACGAATGCCACCACCTGGCCATCCTGCGTCCCATCCTCCACCAACACGCAACGGGCATCGCGGGCCCGGGCGAGTGCAGCGATTTCGGCGATCACGCCGACCAGCGCATCGATCTCGGCGGTGTAGGCGCCGTCGTCGAGTACCCCGGTGCGCGCGGCGCGGTCGATGAGCACGGCCGCCTCCTCGGCCGAGGCGATCGGGTCGTCCCCCAGCACGCGGCGGCATGCGGCCGGAGGCCCCCCATCGGCGCGCGACAGCGGCAGCAGCACCTGCAGAGCGTCGGTGGCGAGTAACGCGGTGCGCTCTGCGGCGAGGGGCCCGAAGTGCTCCCCGGCCCGGGATGCTCGCGCGACCGCGGTGATGCGCACGTCGTCCCCGGCAGCGGACAGCCGGAGGTAGCGCCGCGACCGGCCGCCGACAGCCGGGCGGTTACAGGTGGGCGCGAGTTCGGTGATCAGGCGATGCGCCCGCAACTGCGCCTCGAACTCGGACCCAGTCTCCTCGTGATCGACACGATCGGCGGCCTCCACTGCTCGCTCAATCAAACGACCGTGGCGTTTGCCCGAGGCGAAATACCCGCGCACGCGGCGCCGGACATTGGGGGCGTACCCCACGTGCACCACGCGCCCCTGCGCGTCGCGGATGAGGTACACGCCGGTCGTCGCCGGGAGATCCTCAGCCAGTGCGACCTTGTGCGCCATTCGCCCGCCGCCCGGCTGCCCCAGCGCAACGGCGTGATCGAGCGGCGTTGCATCGCCATCGGCCATCAGATCCACCAAACGCGCAAGCACGACCGCCGTCGCTTCGGCATCCGCAAGCGCCCGGTGGCGCGTGGTGACGGTGACGCCCGCCCAGTCGGCGAGGGTCCCCAGATCGTGCCGCTCCACCCGCGGGCCGAGCAGTCGGCGCGCCAGCACAAGGGTGTCGAGCCACGCGTTGTGGAAGTAGTCACCCATCAGGCGTCGGCGCTCGTAGTTGAGGAAGCGCAGATCGAATGGTGCGTTGTGGGCCACCAGCACATCAGACCCCGCGAAGTCGATGAATTGCCGCAGTGCGATCTCGATTCCCGGGGCGCCGCGCACCATCGAATCGTCGATACCGGTGATTCCCGTGATGTGTGCCGGGATGGGGCGCCCCGGATCGACGAGCGTGGAGAACCGGTCCACAACCACCAGCCCCTCCACCCGGACGGCCCCGATCTCGGTGATTCGCGAGGCGCCGGGTGAGCCTCCGGTGGTCTCAAGGTCCACGATGCAGAGCGGCACGTCGGCGATGGCCGGGGAGGAACCTCCGCCGCCAGCCGGGGATAGGCACACCGCGCCATCGGCATCCCACTCCAGATGGGAGTCGCCATCAACGATGGTGGCCACCAGTCGCTGGGCGACCTCGAGCGGACACCCCTCAATACCGAGCACGACCGCGACGGCGTCTGCCGCAGGGACCGGGGCCCCACGGCGGGCCACAAATACCTGCAAACGGTCACCCGCGCTGGCTGCGGGCTCCGACCCGGGCGACGGCGCCACGGAAGGGATCGAAGACGGTGGTGACGACGGTTCAGGTGATGCCATTGGTGCGCACATTACGGTCGCCCCCCGACGGCCCCGCCGCGATGCCGGAGCCGCGATGACGACGTTCCGGGAGGCAGGGGGCGCTCCGGTTATCCTTCCCCCATGGCGACACAGCGATCACGCCCGACACCCCCCACCGGCGACCTCGACGCGACTGAGATGGTCGCGTGGGGCGGACTTCTGCGCACGCATGCCGCGCTGGTGCGAGCACTCGATGACGAGATGCAGGCGGCCCACGGGATCTCCCTCACCCAATATGAGGTGCTACTCCTGCTCTCGCGGTCCGACGACGGCGCACTGCGCATGAATGAGATGGCCGGTGGGGCGCTCTTGTCATTGTCCGGTCTCTCCCGACTGGTTGACCGCCTCGTAATCCTCGGGCTGGTCGAGCGCGCCCAGTGCCCCACCGACCGGCGTGGGGCCTTCGCGGTCATCACGCCCACCGGGCGGGACCGCCTCGCTGCCGCTCGACCTGTGCATCTGGACGCCGTGCGGCGCCGGTTCATCGACCGGCTGTCCCCAGACGCCGTGTCAGCGCTCGCGGCGGCTTGGACGACCCTCGCTGCCAGCGGTGACGGGGAGCGCGAGCCCGAAGGGGATTAGCGGACGCGGGCGGGTACGTCGCCGCGCGCGTTGACGCGGATACCCGGAAGGGCCACGGCCACGTTCAGGCGACCGCGGCGGCGGGGAACCGCGAGTAGTGCCTTGCCATCGCCGCGCGTGCTCACCGACACGCCCTTGCCATTGGGCAGTCGTGCAGTGAGTGGCACCCCTGCCATCGGGACGCCCGACTGATCAATGACCGTGGCCACCCATAGATCGCCGCGTGCCGGGTTGATGCCCGCCCGACGCGAGACGGCTCCACCCGACCGGGCAAGACTGATCTTGGTGGGCACCGGCTGCTGCACGACACCGGCCCCAAGCATTCCCGAATAGTTGAGGATCCCCGTCCCGATGCCCTCAGCCATGGCCTGGCGCACATCCGGACTTGCAACGGCCAGAGCATCTGTGGGGTTTGACAGGAACGCCCCCTCCACCAGCACTGCGGGCATCGCGCTGTTGCGAAGGACGTAGAAGTCGTCCTCGCGCACACCACGATCGGTGAGCAGGAGCCGGGCGATCACCGACTGCTGGATAGCCAGTGCCAGGGCGCGCGGGGCCGGACCAGTACCGGTGAAAACGTACGTCTCAGTACCGGTCGCGAGGGCTGACAATGCACTGTTCTGGTGAATTGACACGAACAACTGTGCAGCCTGAGCATTTGCCAGATCGGTGCGGGCCTTGAGATCCGCGCCCTCGCTGACGTAGGGCACGTCACCCCCGGCGCTATCGGTGTTGCGGGTCATCAGCGTGGGCACGCCATTGGCCTGAAGAAATGCTCTTAGCCGCTGACCGACGTCGAGGTTGACGTCCTTCTCGAAGATCAAGGGATTTCCGGCGGCGTCGGCGCGGGGGGTGAGCCCCGTGACCGTGCCAGCGGGCAGTGAACCCACCGCGCCGCTATCCGCCCCACCATGTCCCGGGTCGATCGCGACGAGCGGCAGGCCGAGTGCCGAGGCGGCAGATGCCGCCCCAATGGCCAGCGCTACGACGAGTGTCCGAATGCGGGGCACGGGGGCATTTAAGCCACAACAGGTGTCCCCATGCCGCATCGTGTTGCGACGGCACGTGGGGGCGGTCGGCGACCGGAGGCACGACTACCCTCCCCATTTATGCCGGTACGCACCCTGTTCGCGCTCGCCATCGGGGCGACTCTCGTCGTGCCTGTGGCGTTTGGCGCCGCCAGGGACGTCACGCGTGTGACCCTCACAAACGCCGGTACCCAGTTCGCCCAGGCTGCCGACGGACCAGTCATCTCCGGCGATGCCGAGCACGTGCTCTTCACGTCGACCGGCGCCTTCAGCGGGGTCGCAACCGGATTCGTGCGGCAACTCTTCTCGCACGACCTCACCACGGGTCGCAATACCCTAGTGTCGTCCAGTGCCACCGGGTTGCCCACGCAGTCGGATGTCGACGATGCGACGAGCCGCACCACCACCCCCTACGCGCTCTCATTTAACGGCCGCTACGTCGTATTCACCTCCACGGCCTCGGGGCTCGTGGGAGCCGACACGAACGGGCGCGCACGCGACGTATTTCGCAAGGACCTCGTCACCGGGGCTATCACGATCGTCTCCCGCGATTCCGCTGGGGCCCAACCCACTGCTGGAGTAACCGGAGACCCCTCTATCTCGGCCGATGGTTCGCGCGTCGCATTTACATCGGGCGATGCCCCGCTCGTGGCGTCAGACACCAATGGGGTTGCGGACATCTACGTGGCCGACCTTCGCACCCGTTCTATCGACCTGATCAGCCGGACGGCAGCGGGCGCGCAGTCACCCGCTGCCACCGGGCACGCGTCGATAAGCGCAGATGGTCGCGCTGTGGCCTTTGAGGGAGACGGGGCCGCCTCGGTGCTGGCACCTGCAGATGCCGATTCCCTGCCCGATATCTACGTCGCGCGGATTGCACCGCGCACGATCACGCTCGCCAGCCAGCCGCCCGGCGGACAGCCGGATGCCACAGCCTGCCTGCCATCGCTGTCGGGTACGGGCACGCGGGTCGCATTTACGTCAGGGGTCGCCATGACCGACTGCGGCGTCGCGACAGGGGCCCGGGCGATTGACGTGCGCGACATCCCGGCACAGACCACCACCCGGGCATCCGACCCGGTCACCGGGGCGAGCGGGGGCGCGGTGATGGCCTTCGACGGCGATCGCGTGGCCTTTACCGATACCGCGACTCCCACGGCAGTACAGGTACGCGCAACTGTCGCGGTCGCGGGCTCGCTCACCCGGGTGTCGCAGACCGCGAACGGGACCACGCTCGGTGCCGATGCCTCACGGCCCGCCCTCTCCGGGAGCGGCCGCCTTGCAGGGTTCGTCTTTCTGGACCCGCAGGTTGGTGTCACCCCCGTGGTGGGAGACACCAACCTGCAGATCGACGCCTTCACCACCGATCTCGGTGGTGGCGACACGACTGCACCGGCCCTCAGCGCCACGGTCGCCCCGGCGGACGGGAAAGTGATCATCTCCGGGCGTGCCACCGATGCATCGGGCGTGATGGACGTGACCGTCGGGGGCCGGTACGCCACGGTGACCGATAACGGCTCGTTCGCGGTGCGCATCACTCCTGGCGTGGGCAGCCGCACGATTCCCGTGGTGGCGCGTGACGTGACCGGCCTCTCCACCACCACCACCGTCGCAACCTCCCGCGACGCATCCGGCCGTACTCCGGGATCGAGTCCGGCACGGGCCCAGGCGATACGTGTGACCATCGTGGGGCGCACAGCACGTGTGCGGTTTCGCACCGGCATCAGTGCCATGTGCCGGATTGAGATACGCAAGCGGGTCACCGGATCGGTGCACCTGTCGTCGTTCCGCGTGCTGGGGGCGCGCCAAGGCCGTCGGGCCGTCGGCACCCACGTGGTGCGACTGCCCCTGCCAAAGACGATGCGGGCGGGCAGATACCAGGTACGGGTGCTCATGTCGTCGGCACGCGGGCTGGGCACTGCGGCAACCACCTTCACCCTGCGCTGATGGCGACGCGCTTTCCCATGCGCACGGCACGCTGGTCGGACATCCTGCTGATGAACCGCCCGGACCGCATGGAGGCAGAGGTGGGTGACGAGATGGTGTCCATCCGCATGGGCTGGCTGGGGCACGCGGAGATCCCCCTCGAGCGCATCGCCCGAATCGATGGCTATCGCTGGCCCTGGTGGGGCGGATACGGCGTGCGTATCGGTAAAGGACTCGTAGCGTTCGTGGCCACCCCCGGCACGGCCACGCTGATCGAACTCGATCAGCGCATTACCGTGCACGCCCCGGCCCCGTGGGATACCTCGCGGGTGGTGGTTGCCGTGGCCGACCCCGGTGGTTTCGCCGAGGCCATCGCCGCCGCGCGCAGTTCGCGCGGCGGTGCCTGACTCAGCCCCCCAGGACCTGCATGGCAACAAGCTTGTTGCCGTCGGGGTCATAGAACTCGAGCGACAGGGCGCCGCCCATGTCCTCGACGACATCCTTCTGCACGGCCGCGTCGACCAGCATCTGATCGAACGCCTTGATGTCGGACACCCGGAATGAGACGGTGGCGCCGCCCTGGTGAGGCGGCGTGGCGAGCTCGCCATACAGGCCGATCTCAGTTGACCCGACGGTGAACTGCGCCCAGTCGTTACCTGCGCGCTGGCTCAGCTCGAGACCAAGAACGCCCTCGTAAAAGGCCACCGATCGGTTCATGTTGCAGATGCCATAAAAGACGACGTCAACACCCTCGATGAGACTCACTGTCACGGTGCTCCCGGTCAATCCGTCCCCTGATGGAACAGGCTCGCCGCGATCCTAGCCGCGACGAGCCCGGCATGGCGGTACGATCCCGCCTCAATGAGGTTGATCTCCAAGAGCGCGCACCGTCGTGCCCGCCACTTCCGCAGGGCGTAGCGCGTGGCAATCCGCCGACGCAGGCAGGAGCGCCTTGAGCGCGTGGTAGGCGTTCCGGGGCTGTGGGCCACGGCCTACGGCAACGTCGGGTCGTCGATTTACTACGCACTGGGCCTGGTGGCCGCGTACGCCCTCGGCCTCACCCCCGTGGTGTTCCTCATCGCGGGCCTCATCTTCGCGGCCACGGCGGTCAGTTACACCGAGGGCACCGCACTCTTTCCCGAAGCCGGCGGGTCATCATCGTTCGCCCGCCACGCGTTTAATGAGGGCACGGCATTCGGGGCCGCGTGGGCCCAGATGCTCAACTACATCATCACGATCGCCATCTCGGCCTTCTTCGTGCCGCACTACCTCGGCGTGTTCTGGGCACCGCTCAAAGAGAACCCCTGGGACATCATCGTGGGCATCGGGGTGGTGCTGCTCCTCGCCCTCATCAACACCGTGGGCATCAAAGAGGCTGCCAAACTGAACGTGGGTCTGGCGCTGCTCGATCTGGCCACGCAGCTGCTCCTGGTGATCGTGGGCCTGTTCATCCTCTTCTCCCCCACCACCCTGTGGGACAACATCGTGTGGGGAGTGGCCCCCACCTGGAGCAACCTCATCATCGGCGTCACGTTGGCGATGATCGCGTACACCGGTATCGAGACCATCTCGAACATGGCCGAGGAGGCGCAGGTACCCGAGCGCACCATTCCCGCCTCCATCCGCGCGACCGTGCTCACTGTGCTGGTGATGTACGCGCTCATCCCTGCGGTTGCGCTGTCGGCGCTACCGGTGGTGCAACTGCCCGACGGCAGCTACGAGACGGAACTCGGCACCACCTACGCCGGTGACCCGATCCTCGGGATCGTGGATCAATTCGGGTTGTCGGGAGTCCCGCTCGATCTGCTGCGCGGATTCGTGGGCATCCTTGCCGCCACGATCCTGATAATCGCCACGAATGCCGGTGTGATCGGCGTGTCGCGACTCACCTACTCGATGGGCTTCTACCGCCAGCTGCCATCGGTGATCAGAAAGCTGCACCCACGCTTCAACACGCCCTACGTGGCCATCGGCATCTTCTGCGTCATCGCCGCCCTCGTGATGATCCCGGGCAAGGCCGACTTCCTGGCCAATATCTACGCCTTCGGCGCGATGCTCTCTTTCAGCATCGCTCATATCTCGGTCATCTGGATGCGATGGAAATCGCCTGAACTCAAGCGCCCATTTCGCGGTGCCCCCAATATCGCATGGCGCGGCCGCAGCATCCCTTTGTTCGCCATCTTCGGCCTGCTGGGCACCGGGGGCGCGCTGGTGGCAGTGGTCGTGCTGCGGCCCGACGCGCGCTGGATCGGAATCATCTGGATGGCCGTGGGCCTCGTGATGTACGTGGCCTACCGCAAGCACATCAAGGTGCCGTGGACCGAGACGGTCACGCTTGAGCGCACCGCACCGGTGGCCGAAGTGGACATCGCCTACACCAACATCCTCGTGCCCATCGTCGCCACCGAGGCGTCGGAGGAGATGATGGTGACCGCAGGCAAACTGGCCGCAGACGCCGATGTGCAGATCGCGGTGATCAACGTGGTGGAGGTTCCGGTCGAGCTGCCCCTCGAGGCGCGCATGCCTCGTGAGGAGCGTGCCGCAGACGAACTTCTCACCCACGCCCGGGCCATCGCCGAGGAGTACGGGGCCACGGTGGTGACACGCGTGATCCGCGGGCGGCAGGCCGGTCGCGCAATCGTTGACGAGGCCAGGGCGACGAAGGCCGAGGTGATCATGATGGGCGTGGCATCACGGCGTCGCGTGGGCGATCGGCTCTTCGGACGCACGGTGGACTACGTGTTGCGGCACGCACCATGCCGGGTGGTGGTCACGAGCGACCGGCGTCCGCCCAGCCCAAGCGCCACAGCCGCGTTGGGTGCGGCGGCCTCCACCGCCGTCTCCGGTGTCCGCAAGCCGCCCCGAGACCCCGAAACGCGCTAATTCTCACACCTTCGTCACGATTGGCATAACACGTTTTCGGGCAGGTCGTGACCGTCGTTACGAACTCCCTCAGGCGTGTGTATAAGCGGAACATCGGCATGTTCGGCGTGCCGATAGACCGGCCGATACACGCCGACTTCGTGCGACTCGGAACTTATTGACGCGCCCGTGATGTGGACCTACCGTCGTCCATGCATGAGGAACGACCAGCGAAACCCACTTCTGCGTACCCGTGACGGGCGCGCCCTCCTGCTCACGCAGGCCGCTCACGCGCTCGCGCAGGGAATGATGACGGTCATCATTCCGTGGCTCATCCTCGAGAGTGGTGGATCGCTCTCACAGGCCACCGCCGGGTTTGCCATTACCTTCGTGCCATTCCTTCTGCTGGCCGTACCGGCCGGAATTGCCGGTGACCGCCTTCCACGACGACCGCTGCTCGCCGTTGCCCTCGGTTCCGGCATCGCCATCGCAGCCGGTCTCGCCATTGCGCTGTCGGTGGGCCAGCCGGGAATCTGGGTGCTGTACGCCGGCGCCTTCCTCATCGGATCCGTACGAGTATTCGTGGATGCCGCCATGTTTGGCGCACTGTCCACCATGACGGAGCGCTACGAGATGATGCCCGCACAGGCCGCACTGGCACAGGCGTTCAACCTCGGGTACTTCGGCGGCCCCGCGATTGCCGGGCTCGCGCTGGTGCTCGGGGCCAGCGACGCCGTCTGGATGGTCGCCGGTGCGCTCGCCATCGCCGTCATCGGTGACACGTCGGCATCGGCCCGGTTCGACGAGCGCGTGCGGTCCGACGCATCGAGGCTCCCCATCCGCCGCGGCCTGACGTTCCTCTTCCTCTCGCGCGACCTTCGTGCGCTCACGGTCACCGCGATCGCATGGAGCGTTGCGTCCGGTGCCGCCATCAGCCTGGCGGTGCCGCTCCTGCGCAACGATCTCCATATGTCCGGGGCCGCACTTGCCGCCGTGCTCGGGGCCGGTGTTGCCTGCATGATGCTGGCGACGCCCATCATCACCCGGCTCGACCGACGGCATGCCGATGAGACCATCGTGGTGCTCGCCTGCACCATCTACGTCATCCCTGCCGTCGCCATGGCGATTGTGCCCGGCGTGCTCGGCACCGCGCTCGTCTATGCGCCGCTCATGCTCGCCAATGCGCTGTGCTCCGCGACGCTCATCGGCGCCCGCGCACGACGCGTGCCGCAGTCGATGCAGGCGTTGGCAGGGGTCGCCGGCCGCACGCTGGTAATGGCTGGCCTCGCCGTGGGAGCATCGCTCGGTGGCTTCGCCGCAGAGTGGGTGGGTCCGCGTGGTGCCTACGCCATCGTGGCGCTGATGCTGGCCATCACGGCCCTCTCCGCACGCCCCGCGCTGTCCCGTGCGCGCGACCGCCGCCTGCACGGTCGCACCGTCACCGCCCCGTAGCGGCGTTCGGCCAGAGACCCGGCTAGGGTCAAACCGTGCGCAAGTGGTCGGCAATCATCATTCTTGGGCTGGCAGACTTCATCATGGTGCTTGACGGCACTGTCATGAACGTGTCGATCACGACCGTCGTGCGCGACCTCGACACAACGGTGCAGGCCATGCAGTTGGCCATCGCCACATTCGCGCTGACCATGGCGGCATTCATGCTCACGGGTGCGGCCATCGGCGACCGGCTTGGCCGCAGGCGAACATTCGTCATCGGGCTCTGTATTTACGCCGTGGGTTCGTTCCTCACCGCGATCGCCCCTGGGTTCACCATGCTGTTCATCGGCTGGTCGGTGATTGAGGGCCTTGGCGCCGTGCTGGTGATCCCGGCCGTCGCCGCACTGGCCGCCGCCAACTATCAAGGCCGTGATCGCGCCATCGCCTACGGCATCCTGGGCGGTATCGCCGGAGCCGCCGCGGCTGCCGGTCCGCTCATCGGCGGCTGGGTTACCACGTACTTCTCGTGGCGCTGGGTGTTTGCCGCCGAGACCGTCATCATTCTCGTGGCCATCCTCCCGCTGGTGCGACAGATCGGCGACGGCGCCCGCCGTCCGGCGAAGAGCCGGTTCGACCTGGTCGGAGTCGCGCTGTCAGCGCTGGCGATGGGCCTGATTGTGCTCGCCCTGGTCAGCGCCAGCTCGTGGGGACTGATCGAGCCCATCGACCCGCCGTTCACCATCGCCGGCTTCTCGCCCGTCATCCCCATCGTCATGGTGGGCCTCTTCGTCGGCTGGGCATTCATGCGATGGGAGGCCCGTGTGAATGCAAAGGGGCACACCCCGCTCCTCGGCACCGACCTCCTCCAGATCCCGGTGCTGCGCGCGGGGCTCGGATCAACCATGGTCATGTACTTTATCGTCGCTGGCTCCTTCTTCATCCTGCCGCTCTACCTGCAGACCGTGCTCGGGCTTGACGCGCTGGGATCGGGTCTGCGCATCCTCCCCATGTCGCTCGCGTTGTTCGTCCTGGCGCTTGTGGGCTCGCGCCTGTCGGCACGCATCTCTCCACGCACGCTCGTGCAGGTGGGTCTGGCGCTCGGTATCATTGGCGTTGCCCTGCTCATGACCAGCCTCGGCCCCGAACTCACCGGACCCCGCTTTGCCATCGCCATGACCATCCTCGGTGCCGGACTCGGGCTCGCCTTCTCGCAGTTGGGAAACGTCAACCTGTCGGCCGCCGACATCACGCGAAGTAGCGAGGTGGGTGGCCTGCAGGGCACGATGCAGAATCTGGGCATGTCACTGGGCACCGCCCTGGCGGGCACCGTGCTGTTTATCGGGCTGGCCACCACGTTCCAGACCCAACTGTCGGGCCAGCCGGCCGTCAACCAGCAACTCACCCAGCAGGCGGCAGCGGCCACCGCGAGCGGCATCGCCGTGGTACCGGCATCAGACGTGCAGACCGTTGCCACCAACGCCGGTCTGCCGCCAGACGAGGTGGATGCCGTGGTCACCGCGTACTCCGATGCCAAGCTGCAGTCGCTGCGAGCCGCCCTTGCCATCGTGGCCATCGTCGGTCTCTTCGGCCTGTTGCTGACCCGACGCCTGCCAAGTGCGCCCCTCACCGACTCTCCTGCCGCAGCAGGAACCCCCCTGTGACGCCGATCCGATCGCTTCCGGCAATCCCCTTAAATGCGCGCAGCGCATCAACGCCCGCTGCCGCGGCCCGATCCGCGGCATGTCATCTGAACGCCAGTTCGCTGGCAGACGCCACTCGCGAAGGAGACTCCCATGGGTTCTGAGTTTGAGGTCGTGCTCGACGTGCAGGCATCACCCGCCGAGGCGTGGGCCGTGGTGGGCGACCCGTGCGGTGTCACCCGCTGGTACCGGCTCTACACGTCGTGCACCCTTGAGGGCAATACACGCACACTCGAGCGCGCTGACGGGGCGGTTGTTGTGGAGGACCTGCTCTCCCGGGACGACGACGACATGTCGTATTCGTACGCCGTCGCGGCGGGACTCCCGCTGGCCGAGCACGAGGCCTCGTTCCGGGTAGATGCCCAGGGCGGCGGGTCGCGCATCACCTGGCGCACCCGGGCCGTGCATGAGGACCCCTCCATCGATATGGAGGACCGCCTGGCCGATCGCCAGCGCGAGGCCCTCGAAGGGCTCCGGGCACTGCTCGACGACTGAGCCGCATTCTTCAGTGGTTCTTCGGTTTCTCTTGCCGTGCCCTGACATTGCGAATGCATCACGGGGATGCGCGGATCACATTCGTGGTCCGCAAACCCCCGTGAACGCCGGAGGACAGAGGTGAAGACCGGAACAAAGCGCATCGCTGGTCTCGCGCCGTCGGCGGCCCCCCAGGTGTCCGGTACGGCAGACTCGTCCCCATGAGAGTTCTGGTGGTGGACGATGAGGAGGCAGTGCGTACCGCTGTACGGCGGGCCCTGACCCTCGCAGGCTATGAGGTGGAGATGGCAGCAGATGGCGAGGAGGCCCTCGCGTCGCTGGCCGAGCGGGCACCCGACGCCATCGTGCTCGACATCCTGATGCCCGGGGTCGATGGCATTGAGGTGTGCAGGCGCCTGCGGGCCGCTGGCGATCACACGCCGGTACTCATGCTCACTGCGCGCGATGCGGTGGGCGACAGAGTGGCCGGTCTCGATGCCGGGGCCGACGA
>SYFI01000153.1 GCA_005800465.1 Actinomycetota bacterium
CTCGGTGCGCTGCAGGTGGCGTATCTCTACCGCGAGGCGCTCCAGGCTGGACGCCGCCACAGCCATCTGGGTGACCACCTCGGCGTGGCGGTCACGTGGGATCACCTGAGTGGCGATGGGCTCGCACTTGAGGCCCAGCTCATCCATCACCTCGGCCTCGATGGCCGGGTCGAGCATGGCGTAGGTGCCGACCGCACCGCTCAACTTGCCGTAGGCGATCTGCTCGTGCGTGCGCGTGAGGCGCTCCTCGTTGCGACGGCTCTCCAGCGCGAAGCCGGCGAGGCGCAGGCCAAACGTGGTGGGCTCGGCGTGCACACCGTGGGTGCGCCCCACACACAGGGTGTCGCGGTGCTCAAGCGCGCGGGCCTTCAGCGCCTGGGTGAGCGCGGCCTGCGCGGCCACCAGCAGCGTGCCACTCTGCACCATTGCCAGCGCCAGCCCGGTGTCCAGCACGTCGCTGCTCGTCATGCCGTAATGCACCCAGCGGCTGGCGGGGCCGATGTTCTCGTTGACGTTGGTGAGAAACGCCACCACGTCGTGGTTGGTGGTCTTCTCGATCTCGAGCGTGCGCTCAACCGAGAAGGCGGCTTTCGACTCGATCTGCGCCAGGTCGTCGGCGGGGATGACCCCACGGCGGCACCATGCACGGCACACGGCGAGCTCGACGTCGAGCCAGCGCTGCAGCTTGGCGTGTTCCGTCCAGATGGCGGCCATCTCGGGCCGCGAATACCTCGGGATCATGCGTCCATTTCCGTCGCGGTAACGAGGGCCACCCTACCAACGGGGTCCCCCGTCGCGGCAGGGCTCACGAGAAGGTGTCGGGGGGTGCCAGCCACTCGGTGCTGATCACTGCCGACGTCTTGTCGCGGATTACGTCGAAGTCCTTGTCGCAATGCAGCACGGTAAGCGCGTGACGCTCGGCAATGGCTCCGATCAGCAGGTCGGCAGGTGGCAGTCGATGATGCCCGCAGGCAACGAGGTCGCCCTGCATTTGAACCGCGCGCGCTTCGATTGACTCATCCACCGAGGCATTCGGCAGGCCCTGCAAGGCCCGCGTGATGTCCCGGTAATCGTCCAGGTTGCGCGCCGAGTAGCCGGCCTCCAACAGGAACGGCAGGCACACGTATACCCGACCGACCCGGATGGCCTCGGCCACTTCACTCCGCCGGTGAAGCGGAAGCGCCGGGTGGAACAGCCGGGACCACGCCGAGTTGTCCAGCAGGTAGCGCTCGGTCACGCCTCGCGGGCCCAGCCGGTCCGTCGCACCTCATCGGCCGCTGCCGGGTCACCCAGCGCCGGCCCGCCGGCCAGGACCCGCTCGGCCAGCATGGCGCGGAGTGCCTGGCCTGCCTCTCGATCGGCCCGCTTCTCGGCGGCCAGCGTACGCGCCCCGATGACGACCAGATCCGAGATCGGCACGTCCTCGCCACCGGGCTCGGCTCGCAACTCAGCGAGCGCCTGAGCGACGGCGCCGGTTTCGGTGACGGCATGACGTGGCTTTGTGGTCGGCATGGGGTCAGTGTAACACCGTGAGACACTTGGCTTTCACACGCATTGTGCCGCCTCTGAGCCAATTTCGACCTCAACGCTGCCCCGCTGCAACTGGCCCATGTCAACGGCGCGGTTGCGGATGCCGCCGCAGGCTTCGCGTTGACATAGACGGACGTGCAAGCGGCCGTCGGCGAATACGCCGAGTTCGGGCCGGATGTTGATGCTGAGGCCGCGAGGGCGAGGGACTTTGCCCGGCGTGAACGCGGGCGCCAGGCGATCTCCGGCTAGGAGCCGTCCATGCCTGCGGCGATGTCGCGTCGCATCTGCTTGCCGTCGAAGTTGACCAGATCAGCACCGGCGTAGGCACGCTCACGCGCGATCTCCACCGTCACGCCCCGGGCCTGCACTGCGAGCACACGGCCGCCGGCGGTCACCAGCTCGCCCTCGGCATTCAGCGCCGTGCCGGCCTGAAATACATCGGCCCCTGTGGCCAGCGCATTGTCGATGCCGGTTATCACATCACCCGTGCGCGGGTCGCCCGGGTAGTTGGCGGCGGCCAGCACCACTGCCACCGATGCCTCGCTGCTCACCACCACAGGCGAGTCGGCCAGCCCACCCCTCGCCGCGGCCAGCAGTATCTCCCCCAGATCGCCCTCCACACGTGGCAGCAGGGCCTGCGTCTCGGGGTCACCAAACCGCACGTTGAACTCCAGCACCTTGGGGCCGGTCGGGGTCATCATGATCCCCGCGTACAGCACACCGTTGAACGGAATGCCACGGCGGTGCATCTCGCGGATGACGGGCCGGTGCACGGTCTCCACGAGTTCGTCGGCCAGGTGGTCGGGGATGTCGGGGATGGGGGAGACCGATCCCATGCCGCCGGTATTGGGGCCGGTGTTTCCCTCGCCGATCGGCTTGTAGTCGCGGGCAGCGGGAAAGCGTGCCACCGCCACGCCATCGCTTATGGCCAGAAGCGATACCTCAGGGCCCACGAGGCCCTCCTCCACCAACACGGTGCGCCCGGCCTCACCGAACACCGCGTCGTCGAGCATCATCACCAACGCGGCACGGGCCTCGGCCTCGTCCTGTGCGATGACCACACCCTTGCCCGCGGCCAGTCCATCGGCCTTGATGGCGACGGGCGTGCCGTAGTCGGCCACGGCCGCCATTCCTGAGTCCATATCGGTCACGGTCATTGACCGCGCTGTGGGGACGCCGGAGGCCAGCATGATCTCCTTGGCGAATGCCTTGCTGCCCTCAAGGCGCGCGGCCTCGGCGGACGGGCCAAGCACTGCAACACCAGCGACGCGAAGCACGTCGGCCAGACCCGTCACGAGCGGGGCCTCGGGGCCGATGATCACCAGGTCGATGTCCTCGCCCAGCACCAGGTTCACCATGCCTGCGTGGTCATGCATGTCGATGGGGCGGGTGTCGGCGATGGTCGCAATGCCCGGGTTGCCCGGTGCCGCGAAAACCGTCCAACCAGTCCTCGCGAGCGCGCGCACCAGCGCGTGCTCGCGTCCCCCGCTTCCCACCACAAGTGCTCGGCGCGCCACGGGGCCACTCTACCCATCGCGCCCACGGCTGCCGGGGTCGTGCTCCTCCCATTCGGCCATGGATGACGGCTACCGTGCGCCACGTGCCAATCACCACCTCCCACGACGTCGCCGCAGGCCTCCCGCGATCGAGATCACGGGTCTTACCAAGGTGTACGACGACGGCACACCTGCCCTCGACGATCTCTCGCTCACGGTGCCGGCGGGCGGGTTCCACGGCCTGCTCGGACCAAACGGGTCGGGCAACAGCACCCTCATCGGCATCATCACCGGGCTGGTGCGCGGACCCGCCGGGCATGTGAAGTGTTCGGGCACGACGCGGTGAGCGACCACCGCCTTGCGCGCACCATGGTGGGGCTCGCCCCGCAGGAAGTGCACCTCGACCGCTTCCTCACAGCGCGCGATGTCCTTTCGTTCCACGGCCGGTACTTCGGCATGAGCAAGGCCGATGCCCTCGAGCGCGCTGACGAGTTGCTCGTCAGCTTTGATCTGGAGAACAAGCGAAGCCCGGGGTCAGTCCCCCCCCGGGGTCAGTCCCCCCATGGGGTCAGACCCCCTTGGGGGTCAGTCGCCGTGACAGAAATGGGTGAAAGCGCGCGACTTTTGTGCTGCGTCCGTCTGGGGAGCCCTTGCGCTGGGCGAATAAGCCCTTTCCGGGGTCAGTCCCCCCGCTTGTTTAGGCCCTCCTGGGGGTCAGTCACGGTGAGAGAACAGGATCAACGCGCGCAGCTTCGTGCCGCGTTCCGCCGCGGGACCCTTGCGCTTTCCGGTCGAGAGGTCCGGCGGGTTTCCAGATTGTGGACGCAGACGATCCTGCCTCCGGTTGTCGGGGGCCGTTCTCTTCATGGTGGTTTTCGGTGGGGCGCTCGGGGGCAAGTTGCGCGATGTCGCCGACATCCCGTACCTGTGGTTCATCCTCCCCGGCCTGCTGGTGATGACCGTGGCCGGGCAGGCCTTCGCCAACGCGTCCACCAGCCTGTGCCAGGCGCGCAATGAGGGGTACATCGATGACGTGCTCACCTCACTGCTTCGGCCTGCCGAGGTGGTGTGGTCGTATATGTCGGGCGGGCTCTCCCGCGGATGGGTCTCGGCCGTGCTCGTTGCCGCCTGTGGCCTGCTGTTCGTGCCCGGCGTGGAGAACTGGCTGCTCGCGATCGTGGTGCTTGTCCTCACCGGCGTCATCTTCAGCGCCCTTGGCGTGATGACCGGAATCTGGGCCGACTCGTTCGACCAGCAGGCGTTCATCGCCGCGCTGGTCATTTCGCCGCTCGCCCTACTCGGTGGGGTCTTCTCCTCGGTTGACACCCTGTCGGGGCCCTGGCGCTCGCTCACCCTGCTCGACCCCATCTACTACCTGGTGGATGCCGAGCGGGGAGGGGTGACCGGCATGCACGAGAGTGCCGTGTGGCTGAGTGTTGTGGTGGCCGCCGTGGTGGCCGGGGTGCTCACACTGCTGGCCATCAGGATGTTCCACCGGGGTACGCGGCTCCGCCCGTAGGGCCCGCTTGGGGCGGACGCCGCGCCCTTTAGTATAGTGTGATTGAATGACTATTTCTCAAGAAAACGCCGCCTCGCCCCCCGACTCCGTCTACGCCATGTGGGCGATCAACGCGGCCGCCTATATCGTGCTGATCATCTACTCGGTCACCGGCGACAACCCCTGGCCCGCATTCTGGGTGGGTCTCGGGGTCTTCATCATCTCCGGCGCGCACTTCTTCTGGCTGCGCAAGGAAGGCCGCTACCACCCGATGGCCTTCTCGTGCTGGGCCGGTGGCCTCGCCGCTCTGGCGTGGTCGATCGGCCTGCTGGCCGCCTACCTCTAGCACCTACAGCTCCACTGCGTCGATCACCTCGTGCCGGCCCTGGCCGGTGCCGATGAGGGTGATCGGCACGCCCGTGAACTGGGCGATGCGGTCCACGTAGGCGCGGGCCTTCGGCGGCAGGTCGTCCAGGTTCTTCACGCCCACGATGTCCTCGTCCCAGCCCTCAAGGGTTTCGTAGATGGGTGTGCAGCCGTGGAAGTCGCTCTGGTGCCAGGGGAAGTCGGCACTCACCTCGCCGTCGGGCTTGGTGTACGCGGTGCACAGCTGCACCTCGGGCAGGCCGGAGAGCACGTCCAGCTTGGTGAGGCCCAGTTGAGTCATGCCGTTCACGCGCACGGCGTAGCGCAACGCAACCAGATCGAGCCAGCCGCAGCGGCGTGCCCGCCCGGTGGTGGTGCCCACCTCGTGGCCCACCTCGGCCATGTGCCTTCCGGCGGCGTCGTCAATCTCGGTGGGGAAGGGCCCCTC
>SYFI01000154.1 GCA_005800465.1 Actinomycetota bacterium
ACGTCCATGATGACGCCGCCCTTCAACATCCGGGCGAGACCTGCCTTGACCGCGTCGGTACCCGTCGCGCCATTGGCGCCGGCGTTCTCGCTCACCTTCATCTCTCCTCGTCAGACGTCATCGTCAGTGTAGAACGGCAGGGGACAATGAATGACACCGGACGGGGAGAATGAATGTCACCGGATGCGAAGAATGCCTGCCTCGGAGCGAATCCGTGAGGCATAATAGGGCCCCAGCTAGGCAGCGGAAAGCGTGCGACGTGCGACCGGCTGCGATGCGAGCGACTGCGCGAGTGCCTGAGCAACGGCGACGAATGCCGTGAGGCTGGGCTCCCCGCCACGCTCCTCAGCGGGAATCACCCGAACATGCGGGGCACGGGCGGCCGCGGAGAGACTGGAATCGACCAGCGCCACAGCCGGCGCACTGGCTGCCCGGGCGGCGGCCACGGCGTACTCGGCCACGCGGGTGTCCTTGCCCACCGCAACCGCGATGAGCGTGCCGCCGCGTGCGAGCGCACCCAGGCGCATGCGGATCCGGGGCTCGACTGAATCAACCACCAGCGTCTCGCGTCCGGCGCGGGAGAGTCGCTCCTCCAGCAACGCGAGCACGGGTCGTGCGGTGGCGTCGCCGGCGAGAATGATGGGGTGCCGACCGGCGAGTGCGCTTGCCAGCGGGATGACCCCATCGGGGCCCAGACGGGCGGCGGCGTCCTCGAGGGCGAGACGGTCGGCGTCAAGCACCTGCACACGACCCTGCGGCAGGCCGCCGACGGCGCGCACACCAAGACCCGGGCGATGCGCCTGGCGGATGGTCCGCTGCATCTCCGGATATCCGGCGTATCCGAGTGCCTGCGCAAAGCGCACCACGGTCGCGGGGCTGCAGTGCACCGCGTGGGCCACCTCATGTCCCGACACCAGCGGAAGTTCCGCCAGGTGATCGATCAGGTAGCGCGCAAGCGACTTCTGCGCAGGACTGAAGCGCTCGTAGTCACGGCGGAGGACCTCTGCGAGTTCATTTGCGTCAGGCGGCACGAGCGATTGTTTCGACGCAGCACGCCCCGCCCCTTCCACAAATCCCCACGAACGTGACCCAACGCGTGGACATCAGCCCGGCACGTGGGCACCATGGGGGTTGTGAACCGCACCGCCATCACCCTTCTCGCACTCGCAGCGTTGCCTGCAGGGGCGAGCGCCACCACGCAGTGGCTCCCGCCGTCGCCCCTCGCCGGGCAGGTCAGGGGCACCGGTGCGCCGGCCGTCGCGGGCAATGACGATAGTCGGGCCGTCGCCGCCTGGGCCACTCCGGCCGGTGTCGTCACAACGCTGCGTACCCCGGGCGGCCCGTGGTACCAGCCGGTGCGCGTACCGGGAAGTGGCCGCGGTGCCACGCAGGTGGCCGTTGCCATGACCACAGGCGGGCAGGCGGCGGTCACATGGGTCGAGGGGGGTCGTGTGCGTGTAAGTCTGCGCCCGGCCCGTGGCCGCTTTCTTCCCGCCACCGCACTGTCGCTTCCGGGCCGCATTGCCACCACCCCGGTCGTGGCGCTTGGCGGCGCGTGTGCCCCGCTGGTCGCATGGTCGGGCGAAGCGGTCACAGGTGGCGCCAATATGATCGAGTCGGCCTGCGCGTCTTCATCAGGGCGCTTCGCGGCCACCCGGTCGGTCTCGCAGCCGGATGAGCTCGCGTTCACCCCGGCTGTTGCCGCCAGCGCGGGGAGATCGGTCATCGCCTGGCGTCGCGACGAGGGTGATCAGCATCGCGTGCGCGCGGCCGTGCGCCAGCGCGATGGATCGTTTGGTGTTCCGGCCGACGTGTCTCAGGCCAGCTCGTCGGTCTTTGTTGACCCAGCAATCGCCATAGCGCCATCCGGTGACGCAATCGCCGCATGGACCCTCCTGCGCGGCGCCGACGTCATCACTCAGGCCGCGTTGCTTCCGGTAGGCGGTGTGTGGACGAGGCCGGATGACATCTCGCGACCTGGCACGCAGGCCCGGGGGGCGCAGGTGGCCACCGATGCCCAGGGCAATGCGGTGGCCACGTGGGTTCGTTCTGGCGTGGTGCAGGCGGCCACGCGGGTTGCTGGCCAGCCCTGGGGTCCGCCCCGTGATCTGTCAGACGGCTCCGTGACCGCGGGAACACCCAGTCTGTCGGTGAGCGGAGGGGGCGCGGCGCTGGTCACCTGGCCCGCGACCACCGGCACCTCGTACGTGGCCCAATCTGCGCTCCGTGCCGCCACCGCCGACTTCGGCGCACCGGCGACCATGTCCGATCCGCGCTTTCCGGCAATTGCCCCTGAGGGCGTCATCGGGGACAACGGCATCGCACCCGTTGTGTGGCAGTGGACCGACCCAGCACTCGACCCGTCCATCGCGCGGGCTGGTGTGTCGTCGGCCACAGGTCTGGCCGGGTCCGACCAGCCGGGTCCGGCGATTCTGGTGGACCTCCGGGCACGCCCCGCGACTGTGAGCCCCGGCCAGCGCTTTACGGTCACCCTCGGGCTCTCCAACCCCTCCCGCGTCCGGCTGGCCGTCACGCCATCGGCAGGTGGCCGCGAAGTGGGAGCGCTCGTGCTGAGCGGTGCAGACGGCGCCAATGCCATCACCTTCGAAGGCGGTCTCGGCGGTGCGGCCCTCGGGCGCGGTCGGTGGCGCCTCACCGCCACGCCACGCGGTGGCACCAGCCGCTCGCTCATTCTGGTGGTCCGCTAAACCGGTATCCCGGTACGGCGCAGTCTGCAAGTATGCCCGCCGTGCAGACCGCCGCGCCACTCTCCAGGGACCTCACCATCAATGGCTCCGGCCTGTCGGTCGTCGGCATTGTGGGGCTTGTGGCGTCCATCGTCGTGCTGGGCGGAAGTGCAACCCGGGTGGTCATCCCGTGGATCATCGTGGTGGTGGTCCTCAGCCTAGCCCAGGTTGTAGTCGGCGGTGGGTGGCTACGAAATACCATCGACACCGCGCCCGACGCACCGCGCGACCTCGTGATCGAATCGTCCTCCGAGCAGCTGCGACGGGCGGGCCTCCCCATCATTGTCGCCCTGGCGCTGCTGCTGCTGGCACTGCTTGCGGTCGCCCCCTTTGCACCCATCGTCGCCGGGCTCGCAATGGGTGCCGGTGCCACCGATCTGCGATCACGCTCATGGATCACCGGCGATGAGGAGTCGCGGGGTGTGACAATCCTGCGGGCCACGACGCCCCTCCCCTTCGCGACATCGCGCGCGCAGATGTGGGTGCGCGGGAGCGCCGACCAGTCCGCCTGAACTAGCCCGCGTCACCGTCAAACGGATCAGCCGGCGCACCATCGGCGGTCAGTTCCTCAATGCTCGCGCTGATGGCATCCAGGCGCGTCGCACACCACGCCTCCAGTGCGGCACCTCGCCGAAACAGCACCAGTGCCTCCTCGAGCCCCACCTCGCCGGCCTCAAGTGCATCGACGCAGCGCTCGAGTTCGGTCATGGAGTCCTCAAACGATGTCCCCTCGGGCACATCGTCCTGCTGCATGATGCTCACCCCGTTCAGCTGGCCACCATTGTCGCTCATCGATCCTCCTGGTCGGCCCGCACCCGTGCGGGCACCTTTGCATCGGCAAATGTGAGCGTGACGTCGCCCGCCAGCACGGCGGCCGCAGCCGACGTGACCGCGATCCCGGACATGTCGCGCACCAGCGCGAATCCCTCGGCGAGTGGGCGCGCCGGATCGCGTCCGGCGCGCCGCGCACGCAGCACCGAGAGGCGTGACGTCGCAGACGCCGTGGCAACCGCGCCCGCGCGGCAACGCCTCGCGACAAGGCCGGAGAGGTCGCGGCCCGGGCCATCAGCCGCATCGCGGATCTCACGGCGCAGGCGCATTCCGAGGCCGCTCACATGGTCGCGGGGACGGCGCACAACCGCCTCATGAGGCCGCAGCAGACCAGGGCGTGCGCCCACAAGATCCAGCTCGCGGCGCGCCCGCGACGCCAGACGCCGCGTGGCACGGCCCCGCCGACGGCGCAGGGCGACCAGATCCTCCCCGAGTGCATCCCGATCGGGCACAACCACGTCGGCGGCGGTGGTGGGCGTGGCCCCTTGGGCATCTGCCGCCAGGCACGCGAGGGTCACATCAGGCTGGTGGCCGATCCCCGCGACCACGGGAGTGCCGCATGCCCGGATGGCCCGGGCCATGGCCTCGTCGCTGAACGGGAGCAGGTCCTGCAGCGAGCCCCCGCCCCGGGCAATAATGATCACATCCACGCGCGGATCGCTGTCGAGTAGCGCCAGCCCCCTGATGACCTCACCCGTGCACGCAGGGCCCTGCATGGCTGCCTGAACGACGACCACGGGCACTGGGAGCCGGGCCTCAATGCGTCGCAGCACGTCGGCGCGTGCTGCCCCCGCACGGGCAGTAATAAGGCCCACGCCCCTCGGTACAAATGGCAGTGGGCGCTTCTTTGAGACGTCGAACAGGCCCTCCGCAGCAAGTCGGCGGCGGCGCTCCTCAATAGTGCGGAGGATCTCCCCCTCGCCCGCCGGTTCGATGCGGTGCAGCCGCACGATAAGGTGCCCATCCCCACGGGAGAATTCGGGTCGCGCAACCGCCTCGATGACGTCGCCATCGGCCAGGGCATACCCCGCGCCCACGTCATTGGACCACGCGAAGCAGTCGATACGCGCGTCCATGCCATCGCGCGGGTCCTCAAGCCGGAACCAGAACATACGGTCGCCGCGCCCGGATCTGAGGTTGACCACCTCGCCGCGCATGCGAACCGTCTTGGTGTGCGCACCGATCACACGCTCAAGGGCCGACACGACGTCGTCGACCTCAAACACCCGGGCGCTCTCGGAGTCGGTGGTCACCGGTCGATCATCGCACCACCCCCCGACGGCATTGGGCTACACGGGGGGTGGGACTGACACGAGCACCGATACGGAGACAAGCACGGCGGCGGCGAGCACAATCTCTGCCCGCACGCTGACACGGAGCGCCGACATCGCACCGGTGGCGTCGCCGCCCAGACCCAGTGCGGCTCGCTCCACGC
This sequence comes from Actinomycetota bacterium, assembly GCA_005800465.1. Taxonomy (GTDB): domain Bacteria; phylum Actinomycetota; class Thermoleophilia; order Miltoncostaeales; family Miltoncostaeaceae; genus SYFI01. The sequence continues at coordinate 5,014 of SYFI01000154.1, forward strand.
GTGGGTGGAGCGAGAAACGATTCCACGCCGCCAGAGCCAGCATGCCCGCGAACACCCCGAGTTTCACGAGCAGGACGACCCCGTACGACGTTGTCCAGAGCGCACTGAGCGACGGCAACTCCGCAAGCGACCGGTAGATGCCGGTGACCACCAGCACAACGACCGCCGCCACCGCCATCGCTGAGAACCGCACGATCACCGACGCGCCCAGATGCACCGCGTCGTGGTCATCGAGGCGGCGGATGATCGGCACGGCAAGCACAGCCAGCATCACCAGCCCTCCGAGCCAGGCTGCTGTCGCCCACCCATGGAGCGCATCGAGTGCGGTCCCGAGGGTGGCATCTGTACCGGTTCCCGCATGCCCCGCCCACGCGAGGACCACCGCCGCGAGCGCGCCGGGGGCGCTCATCAGCACAGCCCGTGCCGTCGATGGCGCCATGGCCAACTCGCCCCGATGGGCCACCGTGGCGCCTACACCGGCGATGACCAGCAGCACCGCCAACACCATCCACGCGATTCCCCAGCGCGTATCGCGGAGCAGCGTCCCCACCTGCCCGCCACTGATACCGAGCGACGACACCTGCGCGATGAGGCCGAGTACAAGTCCAACGCCCCACGTGACCGCGAGTGCCCACCACGTGCGCCACCACACCCGCACCGGCCCGGCAGCAACGTGAGCCGTGCGCTCCATCACCCCCGCGGCATCATTCTCGCCCGGTGCCCAGATGCCCCCCGAATGCCATGCCACGCCCAGCACCCATCGGCGCGTGAGCGCCATTCCCATCGTGCCGAGCACGCCGCACAGCACCAGCAGCCGGGCCAACACCCCGAGCGGCCCGATTCCGTTGGCGCCGCGCGGAGTGAACGCACGCGCAACCGGATACTCCGACCCCACGACAAACGAGGCCGTGCCCGCGATCGGGTGACCATCAAGGGCCAACACCGACCAGCCGGCCCGGTACGTGCCATCACCGTCGGGAGGGATGGTGACAAGGATTGCCTCCGGGTCGCCTGGGGCCACCCGCACCTCGGCAGACGACGCCCCGTGGGGACCATTGGCCGAGCCCCATGCGAGCGCACTCTCAAGGGGCGTGCCAACAGCGATGCGGAGCACCGGTGGCACGGCCGCACGCGGTGCAGCGGCAACGGCGTCGGCGCACATCATCAGGACGAGAAGCGCAGTGGCGACCGCGCGCTGCATCAGCCGCCGAAGATGAGGGCGATCAGGATGATGTTCATCGCGATGATCAGGACCGAGATGGCGATCGCCACCACCGTGGTGCCCACCCGGTTTACGAGCGGCCCCATGACAGCCGTGTCGCGCGTCACGTGGATGAGGGGGATGAGTGCAAACGGGATGCCGAAGGCGAGCACCACCTGCGACAGGACGAGGGCAACGACCGGATCGACGCCAATCGCAATGATGATGATTGCGGGTGCCATGGTGATCAGGCGGCGAAGCGCAACGGGAATGCGACGGCGCAAAAATCCATCCATCACCACCTGCCCGGCCAGCGTGCCGACGCTCGACGACGAGAGGCCCGAGGCAAGCAGCGCAATACCGAAGAGAGTCTCGGCGTGGCTGCCAAGCGTTGTGCCCAGCGCGTTGTACACCGCCCCGAGGTCATCCCCCACGTCGGTCATGCCGGCCTTGTTGAAGACGGTTGCGGCGATGACCAACATGGACAGGTTTACGAGCCCCGCGATGGTCATCGCGATGATCACATCCAGCATCTCGAACCGGAAGAGTCTGCGCTTCGATTCGGGATCAGTCACCGGGATCCGACGCTGAGTGAGGGCAGAGTGCAGATAGATGACGTGGGGCATGACCGTGGCCCCGATAATTCCCACCGCCAGCAGCACGCTGCCGGTACCGTCGAACCCCGGCACGAGCCCGGATACCACGTCTGCACCCGAAGGGGCAGCGAGAATCACCTGAGCGCCGAAGGCCAGCACGATGACCCCCACGAACCCGGCGATGACCGCCTCGAACCTGCGCACACCACGCGATTGCAAGCCGAGGATGGCAAATGCCGCCACCGCGGTGAGCAACGCCGATGGCAGCAGGGGCAGGCCGAACAGGAGGTGCAGTCCGAGCGCGGCGCCGATGAACTCGGCCACGTCGGTGGCCATTGCCACAAGCTCCGCCTGGATCCAGAGGCCGATCACCACGGGGCGGCGGTAGCGAGCCCGGCAGGCCTCCGCCAGGTTCATCCCTGATGCGATACCCAACTTGGCGCTGAGCGACTGGATGAGCATGGACATGAGCGTGGCCAGCACCACCACCCACACCAAGAGGAACCCGAACCGGGCGCCGCCGGCCATGTTGGTGGCGAAGTTCCCCGGATCGACGTAGGCAACCGCGGCAACGAAGGCAGGGCCGAGAAATGGTGTGAGGCGCCGGACACCCCGGCGGTGCCCCGCCAGGGACTGCTCTGCCGCACGGAGCACCAGCGCGTCGCCGGGCAGCGCGTCAGCCGGGCCAGGAGCCGCGCCATCCCCCGCTGTACCGGAAGGCTGCGCCCGCTGCGGCCGATCATTCGCCATCAGCGCGGATGCTAGCCGGGCGCACCATCCCGCGTAGACGATCGCGCCGCGCGCACCAGCGCTGAGGGCGAGACACTAAGACCGGAGATCACGACCGAATGCCCACCCCGGTTGAACATCGTTGCGGTACGGCCGTCCGCGTCGAAGCCGAACACGACGGGGGCACGTCCCCCGATCGCCCGACTCCCGGGTGGTGCGCCGAGAGGTGACCCGGAGACCACCGAATATGCGATGCGCCGGCCGACGCGTTCATAAATGAGCGTCGTCACCACGCGATCCGACACGGTGTCTTCCCGGCGACCCACAGCGCGCCAACCAAGGCGATCCATCAGGTTGGGGAAGGCCACCCCAGCCGCCGTCACCGCCGGCGCCCCGGATGGGCTCACCGGGGGGGCGCCCGATTGCGGCCCGCGTGCCTGCGCCGCCACCACGGCACGGGCCACGTCGTCGGAGCCGTGCGTGGCAACCCCAAAGGCGACCGCCAGCACGATGGCGATTACGATAACTCCGAGGCCCCACCACGTCCCACGCCCGGGTGGATCTTCGCCCTCATCACTGACGGTTGGCCCACGCCCAGCGGGCGGAAACGGGTTTACCATCAAAACGTGCCTGAGGAAACCAACTCAATGCCCCGTCGGGGGCCATTTCGTCGGTTGTGGGCTGCGCTTACCACCGCGCGTGGATTCCGCCGGCTCGCCGCCGTCAACATGGTGCTGCTCTGGTTCATCCTCCCGAGCGGAGCATTCGTCCGGCTGACTGGATCCGGACTGGGATGCACAGAGTGGCCGCTTTGCACCGCCGGGCGCATCATCCCCGCCAGCAGCCAGCACGCGTGGATCGAATACACCAACCGCATCGCGTCGGCCATCGTCATTGTCGTCGCAATCGTCACGGCCATCGTGGCGTTCAAGGCGATCGGATCAATCCGGACGACAAAGATCGGGGCCGTCATCGCCGCCGCGGGCAGCGTGGGGCAGATCCCGCTCGGCGCCATCACGGTCATCTTCGACCTCCACCCGCTTCTGGTGGCATCGCACTTCATGCTGTCGCTCATCGCGCTGTCGGGTGGCGTGGTGGCCTTCCTGGGCGCCGACGACGTGATGCGCCGCATCACCCGCGCGTGGTCGCGGCGACCAACGCTGCTGGCTGTGCTGGGGGCGGCCGCACTCAGCACAGCCGTCATCACCGGCGTGCTCGTGACATCGGCCGGGCCGCATTCGGGTGACGCCAAGGTCATTAAGCGCTTCGGCATGCTGGATGACGCCGCATACGTGCACGTGCGTGCCGTATTCGCCCTTCTGGTTGTGGCGATTCTCGTGGGCTGGCTGATGCGCGGACGCAGGGATGATCGCGGACTCATTATTCCTGCACTCTGGTTCATCCCGGCGTTCGCTGCGCAGGCCATCATCGGGGAGGTGCAGTGGTACACGCAGTTGCCGTGGCCCACTGTGTGGATGCATGTGACCGTCGCGGGCATCGTCTGGACGCTGGGTACCGTCATCGTCTGGCGACTCGCACGTCCCATCGTGCGCCGCGACGCCTAACGACGGCGCCCGGTCGCCGTCTCCTGACACGTCACGCACCGCTCAGCGCCGGGCACGACCATGAGTCGGGCCTCGGGAATCGGCTCGTCGCAGTCGGTACACGTGCCGTATTCGCCCCGCTCCGCCGCCTCGGCTGCCCGGATCAGGCGCTCCTCCTCAACTTTCAGACGAAGCGCCGCCTGCAGCTGCCGCTCACGGGCATCTGCATCGGTCGCCGCCTCTGCCGGATGATGGTGGGCATCACTCGCACCTGCGCCGTCCGCAGCGAGATCATGGGCCTCGACCCGGTCGTGGGCCTCACGGGCGAGTCGGGCAAGTCGAGCGGCCTGATCCTCTTTCGGCATTCGGAGACCATAGCGACGACGAAAGGGGACGACGTGGGTGTGACGGTGCGGCTACTGTCACGTACGTGAGCGATCAAGCAGTTGAGACACGGGACCTCGTCCGGGAGTACAAGGGCGGCGTCAAAGCGGTTGACGGAGTGTCCCTTACCGTCGAATCTGGCGGCATCTTCGGCTTTCTGGGCCCTAACGGCGCAGGTAAGAGCACCATGGTGCGTATGCTCACCACGCTTTTGCGACCCACCTCGGGTACCGCGATTGTGGCTGGGCACGATGTGATGAAGGAGCCCGACGTCGTGCGTCGTCGTATCGGCGTTGCGCTGCAGGATGCGGCCATCGACCCATACATGACCGGTCGCGAACTCCTGAGGCTGCAGGGTGTGTTGCACGGGATGAAGCGTGCCGAGTGCCGGGACCGTGCGGACGTGCTGCTTGGCAGGGTCGATCTGGAAGACGCCGCCGACCGCCGTGTGGGCACCTATTCGGGAGGGATGCGTCGCCGCCTCGACCTCGCCCTCTCCCTAGTGCACGAGCCCGTGGTGCTGTTTCTCGATGAGCCCACCACCGGGCTTGACCCGGTGTCCCGTGTGACGCTGTGGGATGAGGTACGCCGCCTGAACGTGGAGCACGGCACCACCGTCTTCCTCACCACCCAGTACCTCGAGGAGGCCGATCAACTTGCCGACCGCGTCGCCATTATCGACGGCGGGCAGATCGTGGCTGATGGCACGCCGAAGGCGCTCAAGGCCCGCATCGGCTATCCGCTGCTCTCTGTGGTGGCCGCAGACGGTTCCACGCCGGATGACGTTGCACGGGTGCTTTCCGGATTTGGCGAAATGGTGCCGGGAGCCCGTGATGGCGGGGCCGCCGTTCGCCTGCCGGGAGGATCAACCGCGATGGCCGACGCCGTGCGTGCGCTCGACGACGCCGGTGTGCGCTTCGCGGAGATTGATCTGGCCGAGCCCACGCTCGACGATGTATTTCTCGCCAGCACGGGTCGTCACCTCGCGGGATCGGACGACGCCACCGTATGACGGCGGCCGTCCCCGTCATCAGGCAGACCGCGGCGCTCGCCTGGCGCTCAATCGTCACCACAATCCGACTGCCGCAGGCGTGGTTTCCCGCGCTCTTCTTTCCGTTGGTGCTCATGGCC
>SYFI01000155.1 GCA_005800465.1 Actinomycetota bacterium
GAGTGGTGCGGCCCGTGCCGCCAGCTCGGGCCTATCGTTGACGACGCCATCGCCCGGCGCACGCCCGACATGGAGCTTGCGAAGATCGACATCGACGCCAACCCGGGGCTGGCCCAGCGATTTCAGGTGCTGAGCATTCCGGCGGTCAAGGCATTTCGCAATGGCGAGGTCGTGGAGGAGTTCGTGGGCTTGATCTCGGCCGCGCAGATGGAGACCTTCCTCGACAAGCTCGTGCCCAGCAAGGTGGACATGCTCGTGGAGGCCGGCGACGAGGGCTCCCTCCGCGAGGCCGTCGAGCGTGACGCCGGGCGCACCGATGCCCGCATCGCGCTGGCGCACATCCTCATCGGCAACGGCGAGGTCGCGGACGCCGCCACATATCTCGCGCCCGCCGAGCACGATCCCATTGCCGTGGGTCTGCTTGCCCGCACCCGCCTGATGGGCAGCGACGTGCCCGACATTCAGGCAGGCGTTTCGGCCATCGAGCGCGAGGACTGGCAGCAGGCCTTCGCCAGCCTCATTGACGCGGTCACCGTCAGTACCGATCGACGCCAACGTGATGATCTTCGCAAGATGCTCATCGGCCAGTTCCGCGAGTTGGGTGATGGTCACCCGCTCGTGCCGGAATACCGCAAGCGCCTCGCGCGCGCCATCAACTAATCAGGAGACCTCTGTGGAAGTCCGCGCATACAGCGAAGCCGTGCCCTTCGTCACCACCGACGGCAGCACCATCAGGTCGCTGCTCGACCTCTCAGTGGCGCCGGTTGCCAGTCACAGCCTGGCTGAGGCCACCCTGCCGGTGGCTGGCCAGACAGAGCGCCATCACCACAAGGTGAGCGAGGAGATGTACTACCTCCTTGAGGGCCAGGGGCGCATGGAGATCGACGGCGTGGAGCGCGATGTCGCGGTGGGCGACGCCGTGCTCATTCCCGTGGGCACCTGGCACCAGATCACCAACGCCGGATCGGGCGACCTTCGCTTTCTGTGCACCTGCGCCCCGCCGTGGACGGCAGAGGACACCTACTTTGGCGACTGACCTCAGGTGGGGTGCTATAAAAAGTTCATGTCTCTGAGGGTCATTCTCATCGCGTTGCTCGTTGGATTGGGCGCGCACCACGTCGCCCCACTCATGCCCGGGCACGCAGTGCACGCGGCCCACGAGGCGGCATGCGTGGGCTGTGGTGAGATGCACGACATGGGGGGGATGCTTGCCGCCACGATGCTCTGCGTGGGAATGCTCGCCATTGCCACCGCGCTCCCCCGGCTGCGTCGGCGGCTCTCGCTGCTCGCATCACGCGCTGCGTCTCTCGTCCCACCGGTACAGGCTCTTGCCCTCGGCGTTGCCGGACGGGCACCGCCCGATTACCGCATCACGCCACCCTGCACCACCGTTCTTCGCTGCTGAGTTCGTCATGAGCGCACACCACGTGCGCGTTCGACCACTCATGCAACGGATGAACAGGAGATGCGAGACGTGAAGACCAATCGAGCATGGAAGATCGCCACCGGCGTAACGGGCCTGATTGCGATCGCTGCAATCGTCTGGGCCATCATGGCGATGACGAGCAGCCAGCATGGCAGCGGCATGATGTCCGGCAGCACCACGAGCGAGTCGCACATGGGCGACATGCCGGGTCACACCATGCAGAGCGATGGCACCATGACCATGGACGATCAGGCGTTCATCACCATGATGGTGCCACACCACCAGATGGCGGTTGACATGGCCAAGGTGGAACTGTCCCGCGGCAAGGATCCTCAGACCAAGGCTCTGGCGAGCAGCGTGATTGCTGCGCAGTCGAAGGAGATCGCCCAGATGAGGGGCTGGTACAGGGTGTGGTACGGCACGGATGTGCCGGACATGCCCATGTCGGGGGACATGGCGATGATGGGAATGGATATGGACATGGACGCACTGCGGTCGACGAGCCAGCCGGACCGCATGTTCCTGACCATGATGCTGCCGCATCACGCTGGGGCAGTCATCATGGCCAGCACCGCCCTGCCCACCTCACGGCATGCAGAACTCGCCGACCTCGAGAAGAAGATCGTGGCGGAGCAGAGTGTTGAGATGGGCCAGATTCAGAAGATGCGCGAGCGCCTCGCACCGCCGCTGGGTTAGCCCAACCCGTGTTATCTCTCCCCGTCGGTCACCCGGCGGGGAGAGACACCGGTCAGCCGGCCACCGGCTCGGCGGGCACCGGCACCGGTTCCACCGGAGGGTCGGGGCCCACGGCCGGTCGGTCCCACGACCTGAGTGCCGGGCGCACCACCAGAAACCATGTGAGCACGGCGGACAGCGCCACGAGCACCAGCGCGTAAATAGCTGCGTCCTCATAAAGGGCCACCTCGGCGGCACTCCACACGCGGGTGGCCAGCGTGGTGAACCCCGGCGGTGCCAGCAGCAGCGTGGCTGGCAGTTCCTTCATCGTCGACAGCAGCACCAGGCCCGCGCCCGCAGCGATACCGGGCCACATCAGGGGCAGTTCAATCGTGAACAGGCGTCGCACACGCCTGCTCCCCAGGCTTTGGGCAGCATCCTCGAGCCGGGGCGGGATGCCCGCAACAGCGGTCTGCTGCGCGCCCAGTGCCAGCGCGCCGTGGTGCACCAGATAAGCAAGGATGAGCAGGGGGAGGGTCTGGTACAGCGCGCCGATTGGGCCGGGCGACGACAGGGTCCAGAACACAAAGGCCAGTGCGGTTACAAGCCCCGGAAGCGCGAATCCGCCGATCACCGTTCCCGCAATGGCCTCGCCCAGCCGCCCGGGTCGTCGCACTGTGCGGTACGCGATGGGCAGTACCACGAGCGTGGCCACAAGCGCGGTGGCAATACTCACGCCTGCGGTATTGCCCAGCGGTCCCAGCAGCATTCCCGGGTCGTTGATCACCGAGTTCGACCGCTGGTTACCCTGCACGATCCCCCGGATGGCCCAGAACACCAGGACCCCGATGGGGATGATGAGCGAGAGGGCCACCAGCGCCCCCAGCAGTGACACGGCCATACCCTTCAGGCGTCCGAGGGGAACCGTGAGCGGGGTACGAAGTCGGGCGTACTCGCGAAGGCCTACGCGCGATGCACGGCGTTCGAGCGCCACGATAACCACGGCCATCACTCCAAGCACCAGGCTGAGTGCCACCGACACCGACGGGTCGAGGAGGCGGTTCGAATAGATCATGCGGGTGAGGGTGTCGTAGCGCAGCAACTGCACGGCACCGAAGTCGCTGATCACATAGAGGAACACCAGCAGGGCGCCCGCGGCAATTGCCGCGCGTGTCTGGGGCATCACCACGGTGAGGAACACCGCGAACGGACGCCGCCCCAGAAGGCGTGCCGACTCCTCGGCCGCCGGGGGCATGGTGCGAAGGCGTGCCACCACGGGCAGAAACACATAGGGGTACGTGAGCAGCGTGAGCACGCCGAACGCGCCCCAGAATCCGCTTACCTCGGGCAAGGGGATCGAGTCACCCAGCATCTTCGACAGCAGGCCGCCGGGGGAGAACGCGGCGATGAGCGCCACGGCACCCACAAACGATGGGATGACCAGCGGCAGGCACAGCATGAGTGCCCACGTGCGACGCCCGGCCAGATCGGTACGGGCCACCATCCAGGCAGCCCCGGTGCCCAGCGCGCCGGCGGCGATGGCAACCGAGGTTCCAAGTAGCAGGCTCCGAAATGCCGGGGCGATTGTGTCGGCGTCGGTGATGGCGGCCCAGAGGCCGCTGAGATCACCCGCGTTGCGGACGATCAGATAGGCGAACGACAGCGCAAACGGTACCGCGAGCAGCACGGCGATGGCCGTGCTGCCGAGCCCCCGCGGGCGCTTCCGAGCCCGCAGGGGCGCCGTGTCTGCGCTATCCGCCGATGCCGCTCCCCTGAATGAGTTTGGCGGTGATCTTCAGTTCCGTCAGTTGCGAGAGGTCGTAGCTGGGGTAGTTCAATTCAGCAAGCGACGGCTGACCCGACTTCTGCTTGACGCCGGAGACAACCGGGTATTCGCCCTCTTCGGCCACGAACACCGTCTGGCCCTCGGGCGACAGCATGAAGTTGATCAACGCCAGCGCATCGGCGTTGCTCGCGGCGGGAGACGGGATGGCCGCGGTTGACACCAGAAAGAGCGAGCCGGGGTCACTGCCCGGGAACCGGTAAATGCCCACCGGCGCGTTCAGGTCCTTCTTCTTGATCTCATTGAAGTAGTAGTGGTTGACAAGGCCGAAGGGAATCTCGCCACGGGCCACGGCATCGGCGATGGCGCCGTTCTTGGCGTATGCCTTGGCGCCATTGGCTGCCATGCCGTCGAGCCAGGCCTTCGTCTTCTGCTCGCCCGAAATCTGGGTCATGGCCGCGACAAAGTCCTGAAACGAGGAATTGCTGGGAGCCACTGCCACCAGGTCCTGATACTCGGGCTTGGTGAGGTCGAACACCGATGCAGGCAACTGCGACGGTGTGACCAGATCGGTGTTATAGATCAGCACGCGCTGGCGACCCGTCACGCCCACCCAGCGGCCATCGTCTGCGCGGAACTTGGCGGGCACCTTTGTGAGCGTGGCCACGGGCAGCCTCGACAGCAGGTTCTTCTGGGCAACGAACACCATCGGCCCAGGGGTCTGGGCCAGAAATACCTGCGCGGGGGTTTTGTCGCCCTCCTCGCCCAGCAGCAGCGCAAGGTCAACCGAGTCGCCATAGCGCACCTGCACTGGGATACCCGTCTTCTTGGTAAAGGCATCAAGGGCCGGCCCCACGTACTCCTCGCTGCGTCCCGAATACACGGTCAGGGCGTCACCACCTGAGGTTGACGACCCGCTGCTGCCAGACCCACAGGCAGAGAGGCCGATGACGGCGACGATGGAGACGATGAGGGCGCCGATGGCGGCGCGCAGTCGTGCGGACACGAAACCTCCGATGGTATTGGTTACAAGACGGCGCGCACTCTATAGGTAATCGCCATTAGATAAAACCAACGGAGCACGCTGATCAGGCCGTGGTCAGCCGCTCCGTCGCGGCGAACGCGATGCTGGGCTCACCCACATACTCGAGCCCCACGCGGTCTCCTGCAGCCCACGGTGGATGCCCCATCACGCGGCATCGCACGGGGCAGCCCCGGCTGCTCATCACCATCACGGCATCGTGGCCGTAATACTCAATGCGCTCCACGATGGCGTCGTTCCCCTGGCAGGCCGCGATGCACTCCGGTCGTATCAGCACCTCCACGGCACCGTGTGCCTCGCGGGCCAGCGGCACGCGACCCACCGGCGTGTCGGCCATTCCTCCGGAGGCGTGGGCCGGGAGAATATTGGCGTCTCCAACGAAGCGCGCCACATCACAGGAGGCCGGGCGCTCGTACAGATCGGCCGGGGTGCCCAACTGGGCGATACGACCATCCAGCATGAGCGCCACCTGATCGCCGATGAGGAATGCCTCCTCCTGATCGTGCGTCACGAACACCGCCGTGGCACCTGCTGCGGCGAGAAGCCGGCGTACCTCGCCACGCAGTTCAGCGCGAAGAGGGGCATCGAGCGCCGAGAATGGCTCGTCCAGCAGCATGAGCGATGGCTCCACCGCGATGGCGCGGGCAAGGGCCACGCGC
>SYFI01000156.1 GCA_005800465.1 Actinomycetota bacterium
ATGCGCTGGAGGCCGCTGATCTTGTGGCCGACATGGATGCCAACGGCATCGCCGCGTCGGTGGCCTTTCCCGCCAATGAGCCGGGGATGGATGGCGATTTTCGCGAGGCCAACGGTCGTGTGGCCGATGCCGCGGTCGCATACCCCGGGCGCATCATCCCGTTCTGCAGAATCGATCCCACCCACCCCATTGGCCGGGCGCTGGCTGATGCCGATGCCACTGGGGTCCGTGGGGTCAAGTTGCACCCGGTTGCGCAGCGGTTCCACCCCGAGGGGGACGAGTGCGTGAGCGTGGTGCGCGAGGCCACCGACCGCGGGTGGCCCGTGCTGTTTCATGCGGGATTCGGGGCCCGTCCACTGGGTGATGCGTTTGCACGGCTCATTGATCACGTCCCCGATGCCCGGTTGATTCTCGCCCATGGGGGGAGAGGGGATCACCGGGCGCTTGTCGCCGCGACCGCTGGTCATCCGGGTGTGCTGTTTGACAGCTCAATCGCCGCACTGCCCGACCTTGTGACCCTGGCCCCCGAGCGCATCGTGTTCGGGTCGGATCGCCCCTATGGGGACCACGCACAGGCGCTTCATCTGGTGGGTGTTGCCGCGCGCGTAGCCGGATGGGACGACACGGCGGTGCGCGGGGTGCTCGGCGAGACGCTGCTCAAATGGATCGGACCGGTGGGGTCGTGAATCGTGCAGATGCCATCCGGGTGGTGGCGCTCACCGCCCAGGCCGAAATGGCGCTGGTGCGACGCGATGAGGTAAGCGGTGCATTGCTGGCACAGGCAGCGCGGGCTGCCGAAGGAACGTCAGCGGCAGCGGTACTGGCCGAGGCCGGGCACCTGATGCGGGCGGCACCGGAGCGGGAGGCGGTTCGTCAGGCAGCGCTGTCACTATGCCGCATGGGCCTGCGCGAAGCCGAGGCAGTGGCCCTAAGGGAAACGTGAAGCCCCCCAACTGACCCCCCGGCTGACAGGCACCTTGTCCACAGGGGCTCAAGCGGCGTCCGCAAGCGGTTTCCATCATCAGAACGGACAGAACGTGCGCAATACGTGACGCAGCTACCCAACTGACCCCCGACTGCCCCCGGCTGACAGGCACCTTGTCCACATGGGGTCAGGCGGCGCCTGCAAGCGGGATTCCACCACCTGGATGTCTTGGACATGCGTAAGACGTGACGCATCCGGCGGGAGGTGCTGATGACCTCGTCCGACCCCGGGTTTACTGAGCCGCGATCACCGCACGGAGATAGAGCTGGGCGACCTCATCATCCCGTCCGAGCAACGACCAGAGGCGTGCAACATCGAGGAATAGTGGAGGCGGATGGTCACCGACTGCAGCGCGGTGGCTGCTCCATGGCCAATCTGCGGGGCTCGCTACCCGGCCAGCCGTCACCGGGTTTAGAGCGACATAGCGGAGCACGGCGGTCAGTTGGCGATCGTCAATCACCTCCACCGAATTAAAGCGGGAGCCGAAGAGGTGCCCCGAGGTTTCGTGGCGCTGGTTGAACCGCCGTGCGTACGAACCGAGCGCATCCCGGCATCCACTGGAGAGGTCTCCCGGGGCGGCTTCGACGACGAGGTGGATGTGATTGTCCATGAGGCAGTAGGCCAGGAGCCCCCAATCCCAGCGATCGACTGCACGGGCGATCCACTCAAGGAAGATCACGCGGTCAAGGTCATCGAGGAAGATTTCCTGCCGGTTGTTGCCCCGCGTCGTCACATGATGTATCGAGCGCGCCTTCGTGCTCCGTCGGTCTCGGGCCATGGTGATCCGCTCAGTTGCGAGTTCGGGGTATCCAACCGCTCTGCGACGCGATTGGCGACGCGATGTGCGCCGCCCGGTACAGAACGTGGTCATTCGTGACATCCCGACGGGTGGCGCCCATTCCAATGGGCCGTCTTGCCTGTGGACAGGGTGCCTGTCAGCGGGGGTGGGGTGGGGGGTGGCTTCGGAACGACGAAGGGCGCCCTTGGGCGCCCTTCGTGTTCATCTCGTGGTGGGGTTGGCTAGCCGCGGGCGGCCAGGAACTCCTGCACCATCTTCTCGCCGGCCTCGTGGCCCTGGTCGAAGTAGACGCGGTTGATCTCCTTGAACGCCCCCCATTGAGCGGGGATGTCGTCCTCGGCCATAGTGGCGTCGACCGGGCAGGCCTCGACGCAGGCATCGCAGTCAATGCATTCGGACGGATCGATGTACAGCATCGTCGCGGTGTCCGCGTTGTCCTCGCCTGGGGCGGGGTGGATGCAGTCGACTGGGCACACGTCCGCGCAGGAAGTGTCCTTGGTGCCGATGCAAGGCTCGGTGATGACGTATGCCAACAGAGGCTCCTTGGGCGCTCGATTTCTATGGACGCGATGGCGTCCGGGATCGGGGGAAAGTCTACCCCGTCGCGCGGGCGAGGCCCACGGCTCCTGCAACTTTCGTCGCGATGATGCGAAGCTCCTTCGCCGCAGCGCTGTCTGGGCGAGCGGCCACCACGGGCAGGCCCTCGTCGCCAGCCCGTGCGACATCCGATTGAAGCGGCACCTGACCCAGCAATGGCACCCCGATATCGGCTGCAAGTGCTGCGCCTCCACCACCGGCAAACACCTCGTACCTTGCCCCGGTGTCCGGCGCGATAAACCACGACATGTTCTCGATCACGCCGACCACGGGGAGTTCGACCCGGTCGGCCATCGCCGCTGCGCGACGCGCCACCCGCTGCGCGGTGAGCTGTGGGGTGGTCACCACCACCACGTGCGCGGCGGGTAAGAGTCCTGCGAGTGACAGCGACACGTCCCCGGTCCCCGGCGGCAGGTCCACCAACAGCACATCGGGGTCGTCCCAGAAGACCTCAGTGACAAACGAGGTGAGGGCCTTGTGCAGCATTGGCCCGCGCCAGATCACGGGGTTGTCGTCGGCGGTCATGAATCCGATTGACATAAGGCGCACGCCGTGGCTCTCCACCGGGATGATCAGGTCGTCCATCATCACCGGCTGCCGGTCGGCGCCCATCATGCGGGGAACCGAATAGCCGTACACATCGGCATCGAGAAGGCCCACCGAGTATCCGGCCTCGGCCATCGCCACGGCCAGGTTGCACGTCACGCTCGACTTGCCCACGCCACCCTTGCCCGATGCCACGAGAATCACCTTGGTGGGCGAGTCAGCATCGAAGGGGCTGTCCTTCCGTGGCCCTCCGATGATGCTGTCGCGCACTCCTGCGCGCTCCTCATCGGTCATGGTGTCGAGCCCCACCTGCACACCCTCTACGCCCGGGAGCACCGCCACGGCCTCGCTCACCCGGCGCTGGATCTCGGCCTTCAGGGGGCACCCGGCCACAGTGAGCTTGATCGTGATCACCACCCGCGAGCCGTCGACCTCGACCGTTCCCACCATGCCGAGCGCCACGATGCTGCGGTGCAGTTCCGGGTCGAGCACGCGGTCGAGCGCCGCGATTACCTCATCCCGCGTGATCACATGAACATCCGCGCGTACGGCTCAGCCTGCGCGAGGGTCACACCCCACCGGTCATGGCCCGGATAGATCACCGTGTCGCCGGGCACCTCGTCAAACACGCGCGCCAGCGAGCGCACCATGTCGTCGTGGCTCGAACGCGGGAAGTCCGTGCGCCCGATCCCTATTGCGAAGATGAGGTCACCCACCAGCGCCTGGCCGGCGTCGGCGTTGTACGCCACCTGGCACCCGGGCGAGTGGCCCGGGGCGGCGATCATATGAAACACCAGATCCCCGCAGGTGATGGTGTCGCCATCCTCGAGGATGGCAGCGGGCGTCACGCCGGGCGTGGGCGGCGGGTTGCCGAACAGTGCCGGGTTGAACGGCGCCGGCGCAGCCAGCCACTCCTCATCGCCACGGCCCACCCACACCGGAATGCCCTGGGCATCCCAGATGTGATTCTCCACCACGTGGTCCCAGTGCCCGTGGGTGTTGAGCACTGCGACGGGAGTCACCCGCATCTCCTCAATTGCTGCAGCCACCCACCCGCTGCTGCCAGCAGCTGGATCCACAATCAGGGCGCCTCCGCCCTCCCGGTCCGCCACCACGTATGTGTTAGTGGCCACCGGCCCGAATGTCCCGCCTCGAACGATCACGCAAGATAACGTAGCGCCTGCTGGGGTCGGCCGACGGCTCAATGTCATCGACGCGCCCGGGAATACCCACGGTACTGCTTGCCTGCACCGCTGTGGCACCCGGCCCGGTTCGCCCCCCTGTGCCCATCGCGGTGGTCGAAGGGGGTCTACAGTTTCCCGTATGAAGATCTCCGTAGGATCAGACCTGCGACAGCCCGTCACCGATGCGGTCATCCAATGGCTTGCCGGGCGGGATCACGACATCACGCTGGTCGGCTCGCTGGCCGACGGCGACGAACGTGAGTGGGTGGACGTGAGCGAGGCCACCGTTCGGCCCGTCGCGGACGGCACTGCCGACACGGCCGTACTCTTCTGCTGGAGCGGGACGGGCGCCGCCATGGCGGCCAACAAGGTGCGGGGGGTGCGGGCAGCCCTGTGCGGCGATGCCGAGACCGCCCGCCTGGCGCGCACGTTCAACCATGCCAACGTACTGGTGATGAGCATGCGTGCCACCTCACCTGCCGTCGCGCTCGAAACGCTTGAGGCCTACCTGGAAGAGCCGTGGGGCGAGGATGCCTTCGACGTGCGCAATGTCACGGCCCTCAACCGCCTCGACGTGACGGGGCCCTAGCTCCCGCCCGATTCGCGGGCGTGCCTGTCCCTTGCACGCTCCACGCCCATTACCCGCTCCTTGTGAAGCTCTGTGGCTTTGGCGCGGGCCATGTCACCCGATGCCTTAAGGCCCGCACGCGAACCGTTCAGCGCCGGCATCACATGACGGGCAAACAGGTCGTATGACCGGCGGGTGGCCTCGGGGCCGGCCCACTCATGACCCCATATCAGGAAGGTCCCGAACCCACCCGTTCGCTCCTGCAACTGCTCGACGAACTCCACGAGGTCGTCTGGGGTGCCGATTACCCACGATCCGGCCTCCACCATCTGGTCAACGGTCTGGTTCTTCGGGCCGGGTACCGGGGCAGGCCGGCCGGTGAGCGCCTGCACGTACTCAAACATCCACTCACCACCACCGGTGCGCACCTCTTCAATGGCCTGCTCACGGGTCTGTGCAAGATGCACGGGCACCACCACGCGCCAGTCATCGCGATTGGCTGTACGCCCGGCGCGCGCGGCGGCATCCTCGGCGATGGCCCATTGGGCGGCCAGATCGGACGCACCGAAGAAAAGGGAGATCGGTGCGGCACCCAGGCGGCCTGCGAGGGCCATGCCAAATGGCGATTCGAGGCTGGGAATGGCCAACGGCGGATATGGCTGCTGGTACGGGCGCAGTTGCAGCACGGCATCGTGCAGTTCCCATCCCGGACCGCTCGCGGTGAGCGGTCCGGTGGAGGTGAGCAGATGCAGGATGGCCTCGAGCGACTGTTCCATGCGGTCGCGGATCTCCGACGACGGCACGCCCAGCATGGCGGCATCAGACAGGTGCCCGCCGGGCCCCACCCCAAAGTTGATGCGTCCCCGGGTGAGGTGGTCGAGCAGCACGATGCGGTCGGCCACCATCAGCGGGTGGTGGTAGGACAGGCTCACCGCACCGGTGCCGAGGCGGATATGCCGGGTGCGCTCGGCGGCCACTGCAAGAAAGATCTCGGGCGATGAGATGTACTCCCACCCTGTGGAGTGGTGCTCGCCCACCCACACCTCGTGCAGACCTAGGCGGTCCATCAGCACGATCAGATCAAGGTCACGCTCCAGCGCCAACGTCGGGTTCTCACTGGGATCGTGGAACGGGGCGAGAAAGGCACCGAAGCGCATTGGTCAGCCTCCGAGCAGGCCGGTTACGTTGGCAAGGTCCAGCGGCTTTGCGCCCTTGGGAGCTGCAATGGGTGTGGTAGTACCGAAGTCGGAGAACCGGGTGGAGATGGTGAACTCAAGCGCTGACACCTGCGCGACGGCATCTACCTTGCCCTTGAGTGCGATGTCGGCGTCGGCCCCATGGATGAGGCCGTCCTGCGTGCCCACCCAGATATCCACCGTGCCGCGCTGCAGCGCCTTGTCAGCCTGCGCCAGAGTTTGGCTCTTCAGGGCGTCACCGGCCCCAATGCGTTTGGCCGTGTTGCCCAGGTCGTCGGTAAGCGCCGCGGCATTCACATCACCCTTGATGTGCACCGTCGGCACGCCGGCCAGATCTTCATCACCCACCACCTGCGGCGAGGCGATCCATCCCGCAAGGGCAGAGGGGAGACCCATCGGGTCCACCGACTTCACCGATCCCTTCGGCGTATTCAGCTTGAGCGACTGACCGAGCACCGAGATGTACAGCTGGTCGCCCACCTTGGTGATGTTCAACTGGATGGGGGCCTTGGCGATGGTGGTGGAGAGGTCAAACGAGACGTCACCGGGTTTGCGCACGGTGCCCTCGCCCGAGATGTCGAGCGGCTGCGACAACGCTGCGCCCACCTGCCCACCCGCGCCCTCGGCCAGATCGGCATCGAGCTTTGCGGTGAGGGCGACCCGGTACGACTCCTGTGCAGCGGTCTTCGCCGACGCGTCGCTCAGGATCTGCGTGGCACTGCGGCCGTCAGCGGATGCCTGGGGCGACGACGAATCCCCGCATCCCACCAGCGTCAGCGCGGCAAGGCCAGCGACGGGGATCAGGAGCAGGCGAGGGCGTCTCATGGAGCCGGTATAGCATGAGCCGCGTGCCGACGACTGCCGCCGACCGCCCGTGATCGACGGGCTCGAGATCATTCCCCTGGGGGCGGGAGCGGCATTCGGCGACCCCGATCAGGGCCAGAGCTCGTATCTCGTGCGCGCTGGTGACTCATCGGCAGTACTTGATATGGGCTCGGGCACGTTCAACCGGCTTACCGGCGTGATGGATCCGGTCGACCTCGGCGCCGTGCTCATTAGCCATCTCCATCCGGATCACCTGAGCGACCTGCTGACCCTTCGGGTGTACATGGCGCATGGCCCCGGTATCGGGCATGCCCTCGAGGTGCATGGGCCCGCGGGACTTCGCGACCGCCTGGATTCCATCGCCGGGGGCGAGAGTTGGGCCGACGTGACATTCCACGAGATCCCGCGTGGCGAGGGCACCCTGCTGGTGGGTGATCTGGTCATCGCTCACGCAGAGGTTCCCCACCTGCCACCCACGCATGTCATGCGCGTGGATCACGCCGGACGGTCCATCACCTACGGCGCCGACTGCGCTCCCAACGACGCCCTGTCCGATCTGGCGCGCGGCACCGACGTGCTGCTTTTGGAGTGCTCGTGGGGTACGGGCGACCTCGTGGAGGGAGTGCCCCACCTCAACGCAGCCGCGGCAGGGGAGATCGCCCGTCGTGCCGAGGCCGGCCGCCTGGTGCTGGTGCATGGCTACCCCGGCATCGACCGTGAGGCATCCGTGACGCAGGCGCAAGCCGTGTTCGGCGGCCCCGTGGAGTGGGCCCGTGAGGGCCGGACGATTACCGCATGAGCCCCAACCCGCCATCATCCGCCCCGCGTCGGCCTGCGGGCCGGTCGATCATTGTCACGGTGGTCCTCAGCATTCTCATCCCCGGTCTCGGCCACGTGTATACGGGCCGCTATGGGCGAGCGCTGGTGTGGTTTGCGGGTGCGCTCATCATCGGCGTCATTCTCAACCAGCAGACAACGCTCACCACGACGGCCTTGGTAATCCTCTCGGTTCTCGGGCTGGCGGCAGCGGGCGACGCCGTGGTGCTGATGAAGCGTTTCCCAAAGGCAGGCCCCTAGACATGGCGGCCATTGACGTTGGTGGCCTGCTCACCGCGGTCGACGCCCTCGCACCGTTCGCACTCGCTGAGGCCTGGGACAATGTGGGCCTCATGGCGGGGCGTCGGGGCCGCGAGGTCACCACGGTGCTGGTGGCACTCGACCTGCGCGCGGCGGTACTGGACGAGGCGCGCGAGCGTGGGGCACAGGCGATCCTCGTGCACCACCCACCTATCTTCCCTGCGCTCTCCGCAGTGAGCGATGCCCGCATGACTGGGCGTCTGGTGTTGCGTGCCGCCGAAGAGCGAGTGGCAATCATCGCCGCTCATACCAACCTTGATTCCGCCCGCGGCGGCCTCAACGACCTGATGGCTCAAGTGCTCGGAATGACGGGTACCACGCCATTGGTCCCATCACCCCGCGACCCGGCGCTAGGGCTTGGCCGGGTGGGCGAGGTCCCGACGACAACGCTCGGGGCGCTTGCTGTCATGGCAGTGCGGGAGTTCTGCCCGCGCACGGCCAATCTCGGCCTTGCGGGCGATCCGGACATGCCGGTGCACCGCATTGCCATCTGTACCGGGTCCGGTGGATCGCTCGTTGACGCCGCACGCGATTGCGGGGCTCAGGCCTACGTGACCGGTGACCTCAAGTACCACGACTTTGATGCCGCTGAAGGGATGGGCCTTGTCAACGTGGCCCACGGCGCGGTTGAGGGCCACGTACTTCGCATGTGGACGCCCCTGCTCGCGGCTGCGCTCAGCACCACCGGGGTGCAGGTGATGGCGTCGTCGGTGGACACCGACCCATGGTGTGCAGCCTGCTAATCTTGGCGGGCCTCGCGGGTGTAGCTCAGTTGGCTAGAGCGTCTGCTTGCCATGCAGAAGGTCGAGGGTTCGAGTCCCTTCACCCGCTCCTCGAGAAGCCCCGCTCCGGCGGGGCTTCATCGTTTTCGGTGCCTATCTCGGGCTCACGCGAATGCGCGGCACGGGAAAGTTGACGGGAGACTGATGATGGGCATCTGCCGGGCCCGTATAGGGGTCGGTCCACGCCATGCCAGCTGCCCCGCAGAACTGCAGGGTGGGCACCGTGTAGATGCGCGGGTTGCGTGGCCAGCCCACGCGCATGGTGAGCGTGAAGGGCTGTGCGAATGGGGTGGGGTCGCCAACCGCGGCCCAGGTGACCGTCCAGTCGCCACCCGCCGCATGGGCGATCGTGGGGGTCCAACCGGCCGGACCCGTGGGGCGGATCGACCGCCAGTCGGACGAGAACCAGGCCACCACACGATTGGTGGCCCGTCCGCCGCTGCAGCCGTGTTCGATCTTCAGCGAAAGGTCGCCTGAGCCACCGGCCTTGGCCGTCTTGCCACCGAGCGTCACGACTGCGTGTCCCATGGCGGTACCCGAGCAGGCAAGGGCACCGATCAGCGCGAGGGCGGCAATTGACAGGGTGTGGGGGAGTTGGTGCATTGGATGATGACCTTACGTGGCATCAGGGGTGGCATGCAGGGCGCTTCGTGGCCTAGTGTGCGGGTCCGCCTCGGCGACCTGGCGAACTGGGAACGCATCGGTCTGCAAAACCGACATGAGTGGGTTCGACTCCCACGGTCGCCTTTCTTTATGACCGTTACCAAACACGACGCCCATTCACTGCAGCGATGGAACATCTGGCTGGTGGTGCTCCACGCGGCGCAGGGCATTGCCATTCTGGCGCTGGCCACCGCCTTCACCCTGCCGGTGATCATCCCATTCATGTCGGGGCCGCCCGGCAGCCCGATCGGCGGCTTCGAGCCGTTGTGGGAACTGCCACTGGCGATCTTCGTGGCCATCTTTCTGTTCCTCGCGGCGCTTGATCATCTGATCTGTGCGCTGCCGGGCACCAACGCCCGGTACATCCGCAACCTCGAGCGGGGCACCAATCCGTTCCGGTGGTGGGAGTACTCGGTGAGCGCCTCGCTGATGATGGTGCTCATCGCGATGATCACGGGGGTGGCCGACCTCTCGGCGCTCATCGCCATCTTTGGCGCCAACGCCGCGATGATCCTGTTCGGCCTCGCCATGGAGCAGCGCAACTCGGTGGGTACCGAGCGCGTGGACTGGCGCCCCTTCATCTATGGATGCGTCGTCGGCGCCTTCCCGTGGATCGCCGTCGGGGTTGTTCTCGTGCGAACCCAGATGGAGAACGGTGTGCCGGGCTTCGTCTACGGCATCTACTTCTCACTGCTCATTCTCTTCTTCTCATTCGCCATCAACATGTGGGCGCACTACGCCCGTAAGGGGCGCTTTGCATCGGTGGTGTCCAGCGAGCGCGCGTACCTAGTGTTGTCGCTCGTGGCCAAGTCGTTGCTGGCATGGCAGGTATTCGCCTCCGCCCTCTCGGGCTGAAGTCGCTCGCATTGCCGCGGCATGCGCTGCGGCCTCGCGGGCGCGTACCGACCCCTCCACTCATCGGGATGCACTTGCCGATGCCAGAGCCTGCCTCGACACGGTGGAGGCCGACCTTGAGGACGCCATCGAGCGGCTGCGGACACTCGGCGTGACCCCCTCGGCCCGTGCCGCCGAACTGACACGGCTGTTTGGCGTCATCAATGCCCTGGGCCTTGTGGCGATGGGCCTTATGCCCGCAATCGACGCGCTCCGGTAGGCGCTACCGTGCGGGCATGGCAGGTATTCGCCATGGCGCCCGCTGGCTGCTTACGTCTGATGGCGAGGATGATGGCGAGCGCTGGGATCGCATCCCGGCCCTAGTGGCCGCTGCACTTGTAATCATCCCCTCCGCAGCGGTTCCGGTGATGGGGCTCGCCACGATCATCCGCACTGACCATGGAATCGGCTGGCAGGTGATCGCAGGGATTCTCGCAGCGATTGGTGTGCTCGGCGTTGCGACCATCACCGGCGGTGCGCTGGCAGCCCTGCGCCGCGTGCGTTCACCGGTTCCCATGGTGTTGGTGGCATCGGGAACAACCATCGCAGTGGTGGCCGGCATGCTCCTGACGCCCGTGATGATGGCCAGTTTGGGGCTGGGGTAGGCCCAGCGCCCCGAAAGAGCGCCGCCTGACTCAGCCGCCTTTTCCACCACCGGGTGGCGCGTGAGGGAGGGTGTCCGGCGTCTTCTGACATGAGGCGGTCGCGCCACTGTGCCCGGCCAGAATCACCCACGTGGTGGACCCGGCGGAGATGCCGATGATCGCCACCGACAGCACCACGGCCTCGCACGCGTTGCTCCGCCCCGACCAGATGGCTAGCATCCACGCGGCAATTGACTGAGTGCACCTGCTGGGGTTCCGAATCCGCCCCGAGGTCATTTCGGTCGGCGTCCGGGGCGTGTCTGGACCGTGGGGTCCACTGACGAATAGCGCCATCGGCCGCTCACTTCTGCTTGGAGGCACGTTGTCAGCACGACACTCTGTGGTGATCCGCCTCGCCGGTGAGTCCGGTGAGGGCGTCATCTCGTCAGGGGACATTCTTACCCAGGCCGCTGCACGCGGCGGGTACTACACCCAGACCTTTCGCACGTTTCCCGCCGAGATCAAGGGCGGCCCGTGCATGTACCAGTTCCGCCTGAGCGATGAGCCCATCTGGAGCCACGGCCGCGACGTGGACCTGCTCGTGTGCTTCAACCAGGAGGCCTGGGACCTCAACTGGGATTCCCTCGGCCCCGACGGCGTCATCCTCTATGACATCACTGAGGTGGCGATTCCGGACGACTACCTGTCCCGGGCCCGCCCGGTGCGCATGGAGGAGCTCGCCAAGGAGATCGGTGGCTCGTTGCGTGCCAAGAACATGGTCGCCGTCGGCGCTGTGACTGGCGTCCTCGAGTTTGACACCACCCCCATTGAGGAGCTGGTGCTTCGCCGGTACGCCCACAAAGAGGGTGTGGCCGACGCGAACATCGCGGCCCTTCACGCGGGCTCAGACGAGGCAGCCGACCTGAAGGGTCGCTACCCCTTGGTACCGCCGGTGGAAACCGAAGAAGACCGGATGCTCATCTCGGGCAACCAGGCCATCGCCGTCGGCGCCATCGCCGCGGGCGTCAAGTATTTCGCCGGCTACCCCATCACCCCGGCGTCAGACATTCTCGAGTGGCTGTCGGTGCGCCTGCCGCAGGTCGGCGGCCTCACCATTCAGTGCGAGGATGAGATTGCCTCACTCGCTTCTGTTCTCGGTGCGTCCTATGCCGGTGCAAAGGCCATGACCGCCACCTCGGGCCCCGGCCTGTCGCTGATGGGCGAGCTCATCGGTTACGCCGGCACCGCCGAGATCCCTGTGGTCATTGTTGATGCCCAGCGCGGCGGTCCATCCACCGGGCTGCCCACTAAGACCGAGCAGAGCGACCTGAACCAGGCGCTCTACGGCAGCCATGGCGACGCCCCGCGCATCGTTATCGCTCCGGTATCGGTTGAGGATTGCTTCCTCGCCACGGTTGACGCGTTCAACTACGCAGAGGAGTACCAGGTACCGGTCATCCTCCTTACCGACCAGGGCCTGGCCACGCGCCTCGAGGTGATTCACCGCCCCGAGACCGACACCATCACGCTTACCCCGCGTAAGACCTCCAAGGGTGTCGCCCGCGAGGACTACAAGCGCTACGAGTACACCGCCAACCACATCTCGCCCATGGGTATCCCGGGCGAGCCCACCGGCATGTACGTGGCCACGGGTATTGAGCACGATGAGTACGGCCACCCCGCCTACACGCCTGAGATCCACCGGGGAATGGGTCACAAGCGCTGGGACAAGATGGAGCCGCTGAAGGCCGGCGCACCGCACGCAGCACACGGTGAGGAATACCCGACAGACGTCGCGTTCATCGGTTTCGGTTCCACCTTTGGCCCCGTGCGCGAGGCCATCGACCGCCTCACCGAGCAGGGGATGTCGGTTGGCTCGTTCTACCCCCGCGTACTCATGCCATTCCCTTCGGACCGGGTGATCGACTTCGTGAAGGACGCGAAGCGCATCGTCGTGCCGGAGGTCAACTTCACCGGGCAGCTCGCCCGCCTCATCAGGGCCGAGACCGGCATCGAACTTGAGAGCGTCGCCAAGTGCGACGGCCTGCCGTTTACCGCAGAGGCCATAATGGATCTCGCCAATCAGGAGGTAGCCGTATGAGCACGCGCAAGCCGAGCGATTACAAGTCGGAGCTCAAGCCCATCTGGTGCCCGGGCTGCGGCGACTTCGGCGTTCTTGCCTCGCTCTACCGGTCGATGGCCGACCTCGACCTCGACCCGGCCCAGACGGTCATCGTGTCGGGCATTGGCTGCTCCAGCCGTCTGCCGCACTTCGCGAGCACCTACGGCATCCACACGCTGCACGGTCGCCCGCTGCCGGTTGCCATGGGCGTCAAGCTCGCCAACCCCGAGCTCACCGTCATCGCCGTGGGCGGCGACGGCGACGGCTTCGCGATCGGCCTGGGGCACTTCCCCCACGCCGCACGCCGCAACGTGGATATCACCTACCTGGTGATGGACAACGAGATCTACGGCCTCACCAAGGGGCAGGCCTCGCCGACGTCGCTGTACGAGCAGAAGGCACCATCCACGCCGTTCGGTAACCCTGAGGACCCGCTCAACCCGCTGGCTCTCGGCATCGCCGCCGGTGCCTCGTTCGTGGCCCGTGGCGCGTCGTTCAACACGAAGGCCCTCACCGAGCTCATTACCCAGGCCATTGAGCACAAGGGCTTCTCGTACATCGACGCCCTGTCGCCGTGCACCACGTTCAACAACACGCAGGAGTCGTGGAAGGAGTCGGTCAGGGATGTGGCTCCGGACCACGACGTGACCAATCGCGAGCAGGCGTTCGAGCTGGCCCTGAAGGGCGGGTTCACGTTGGGAATCCTTTACCGCCAGGAGCGCCTGAGTCAGAGCCAGCGGTACAGGAACATCCTCGACAAGGCCAAGGCCAGCGACATCGACACCATGCTCGATTCGTTCAACGCCCGTAAGGGTGCGGCAATCGGCAAGCAGCCCTGACGGCAGCCGACATCATTTGATGCGCCCTCGGGCCCGCTTCGGCGGGCCCGAGGTGTTTCCGGCGCCGGTTCCCTCGGAACCCCGGGTAAGAAATGTGTGTTCCACCGAGACAGTGGCGATTGGCACACCGCCACTTATTGCGGAAGATCCCGTTCAGACGGGGGCGCACACCTCGGCTCGGTCTCTCCGACGGGCCGAGGTCCCCTCAGGGCTGAACGGGTGGCAGGACCTCCGGCCGGGCCAGGGCCCTGATAGGGAGAGCCGATCCGACCCCCCGGTCGGATCGGCCACGCCCCCGCAGGTGGGATCAGCTGCCCCCGGTGCAGCCGATCAATGCCAGCGCGCGACGACGGTCGATCATCTCGGTTCCGATGCCGGTCTGCCACGCGGTGGGGTTGGAGTTGGCGAGTGCTCCCCGCCGCATCATTC